>JBKCTJ010000230.1:0-2553 GCA_046318875.1 Pseudobdellovibrionaceae bacterium
GTATCAGAGGAAATAATAGTCTTTTCGCTGATGTCGTCAGAGCCCATAGTCATATCAGTGAGTGTAAAGACGAATCCGTCGAAGAACAATGGAAGAAAGTTCATCTCGACGTTGTTTTTTTTCTCTACTTTGGTCGGTGTTTTCTAAAGGTTTTTAAATCAGGTGGGCTTGATCGATGAGCATCTGTTTAGTTAAGACTTTTCCGAGCTCGACTCCAGGTTGGTCAAAAGCATTGAGATTTAAAATTTCTCCTAAAATTCCAACGCTCATCATCATCAACATCTTAAATTCAACCAGTTCTTCCAAAGACTCCGGCTGAAGACAAATTTCCAAGGTGGAAACACCTTGGATACTTAGAGCTTTTTGCGTAGCATTGGCTTCAATCCGCAGCAATTCGTCTAAATTTTTATTCTTCATCAATGCTGTTTCAGGAAATCGTGGTTTCAAAATTTTCGGGATCCGCTTTTGGGATGCCATAGGTGAATTCATCTTCATAAAAATCACAAATTTATCTCGTTCGCCTTCCATCCATTGCTGAAGCAGTGAGTGTTGATCACAAGCCCCGATCATCCATAGAGGTGTGCTGACACGTGGGGCTTGTCTCCCTTCGCGATCCTTGGCTTTTGACAAAGACTCTGCCCAGAGCTGACTGATCCATCGTCCAAGGCCTTGACACCTCGAAGAATAAAACCAAAAAGAAGTGATCCACTCCCGTCGCTCGAAACTTGCCATCAATTCAGAGACAAACTGAACTAAAAACTTCTCATTTTGAAGAGCTGCTTTTATTCCACTGCGAACTTGTTCCTTTAAAACTCCACAAAAAAACAGCGGAAATAAACCCACCGGCGAAAAAACAGAATAGCGTCCGCCTACATTTAATGGGACTTCTAAACAAGGTAAGTTATTCTGAACTGCAAAGTTTTTTAAAGAACTGGCTTTGTTTTCCGTGATAACGGCAACTCGGTCCTTCCATGAAATTTGTTTTTGTTCATAGTGTTCAATCATCCAATCAAAAGTGCTGAGAGTCTCAATGGTCCCACCGCTTTTTGAAATAAAGGTCCAAGCTAACTGATTTAAATCAAGGCCTTTGAGGCGAAATTCAATCGTGGAAGTTTCAACGTTATCCAGAATAATGACTTGATCAAAATGAAAATACTGTTGAAAGGATTCAAAGCCCAAGGAGCTACCGCCGATGCCACAGATGACTAATTTTTGAAATCGGTTTCGAAATTTTTCAGCCAGAGCAAATGAACTGTTCCATAGCGCTTCGTTAGCTCCACCTTGATGCAAACTTAAAAAACCTTGGTTTCGCAAAGTTTTCAGCTTTTCGATTTCGGATTGAATTTGTTGAACAGAAAATAGTGCCTTTGTTTGGCTTGAAAAATCGATCATGAAATCGCTATATCCTCTTCAATGCGGTGAAAACCCTTCCATTCTTTCAGTCTTCCTCGAGGCACTCTGTTTTCAGGAGTGTATTCAAGGACAACATAGGTGAGTTTTGTAATTTTGCCTAAAGAGACAATATCTAAAGAAGTCAGCTCTGTCCACGTCCCAGTATTAAAATATTCTTTCCCATTACCCAATTGGCGGTAAGTGTACACATGATTATGCCCAAAAATCACAGTATGAATTTTATCGTCCGTCAGGATTTTTTTAGCAGCTCCGCTTAAATCTGGGAAAACTGCACTTTCAAAAACAATTTTCAAAATTTTGGTCATCGACCAGTTCATCCGAGGATTTTTCACGAACATCGATTTCAGAAAATACCAGAAAATCTGAAAAAAGGTCTGAATGCTGAAAAACAATTCATTCAAAATAAACCACTTAATCATTCTTGAGAATGGCCTAATCTTATCGATATGGGGCTGGCGATGTTTGATCTTCAAAACACTTTCAATAAAAAAGTGTGATCCAAAGGGATAATTTAAAACTGGCTCAGCCAAATCCCTTTTCAAAAAAAACTTTTTCGGATCTATACGATTGGCCGCTTCTTGCATATGACCATGTTCTATGTGAACTCCGTCAAATGAATAAACCAAGTTTTTAAATCGTATGGGATGTCCAACAATTGAATTCATCAAGGCTTTGCACGCGGGCCAAAGCATGGGTTGATCGTGATTTCCGATGACATAGGTGATGGATTTTCCGGGCTTCCCTGCAAATTCCGCCATGGAATCAAAAACTTTTTGGTGGCCACTGATGATGGATTTCAACATTTCAACTGCAATACTTTCAGTGACAATGTTTAAAAAGTGTCCTTTGTAGTCCACTTGCAGAAAATTTAAGAAGTCTCCATTTAAAATCAACTCAACTTCATCATCGCGATAAGGACCTGTGCTGTAATATTGGATAAACTCAATGAGTTTATCACTATAATAAAATTCTTCATATAAGTTCAAGCTGCCATCACGTAAAAGCCTCCCTTTGCCTAAATGAAGGTCGCTGATCACAACTTTTAATTTTCGTGGAGGAATTGGTGTTTGCATCGCGTTCATGAGCTTACTCTGCTTTTTTCAAGGGAACGAGATTCTCTTGAGTTGACTCGCCATGTCC
>JBKCTJ010000231.1:0-5208 GCA_046318875.1 Pseudobdellovibrionaceae bacterium
TTAGAGGAATGCTTTAAGTAAAAAAAACCGCGTTTTTGAATATTTTCAGATGAACAATGAGAGCAAAGAGTCATTGTGAGCATGAGGGTGCAAAAATCAAATTAGCATAGATTTCAAAGCACTTAAAAACAAGGAGTCTTAGGATCCGAAATCCAGTTCTGAATATGCCATTTTGCGCACACGCAAAAGAGGCAGTTTCTAGATTTTTGTTTGGTGTTGGAGGGTTTTTATTTTTTGTTTGATGAGGGTGAGGAGGTCTTCCGTGGAGTTGTTGATGAGGTTTTCTTTGATTGCTTTTTGCAGAGCGCGGCATTGTTTTCCGAAGTCGACGTAGCCTAGGATTTCTGATGTGGATGAGAGTTTATGCACGACTCTGTAGATGGTTTCTGAATCTGTGGGGAGTTTAGATGTTTCCAAAAGTTTTTCGGAATCCTTCAGGTTTTCTAGATATTTTTCGAACATGGCTAAGGCAACGTCAATGTTTGTATCATGAACGAGAAGATTCCAGGTGTCCCTTGAAAATCCATTGGATTGATGAATTTTTTTTAACTGTTCTTCTTTTTTTACAGATTCTTTGACAGACATCATCTTGTTTTTTTCCTTTTCCATTGCAATGTCTTCTTTGGATTGGTCAGATATAAAAAAGTGAATGCTCTTTGTAAGAAGAGAAGCTTTTTGTGTTTGTTTGTCAAGACAGGGGATTTGACGGTGTCGGTGAGGAAGAATATTCGATATTTTGTTTACTTGGCGATGACCGCTGTCTTTGGGATTGCTCTGACAGTATTTATATTTCAATTGGCTTTAAATAAAGAAAAAGAAGAATTCAGATCCCAGTTTGCTTCAAAAGCAGATTCGATTGGTTTCAGTTTAGATTTGATGATCGCGCATAATACACTGCGTCTTCAAAACTTTGAAGAGAATCTGAGTCTAGATCTTAAAGCAAACTCTCAAAATTTTATATTGGCAACTTTGAATAGCTCAGTATTTTCTGTTTTTTCTCACTATAAAATGATCCATCGAGAGGGTGCAGATTTCCCGGTGTTTGAAAGGCTTCTTCGAATAGACGCAAAAAAAGAAGGGCATAGTCAAAACCCAGTTCCAATTTCTAGTGATATAACTTCGCTGAATCTGAAGGAAGAAATCCTCAAGATGAATTCTTCAAAAGATAAATTCATTTCGAGGTTTGTCGAGCAAGATGGACGAATTTATTTCTTTTTAGTGATGAGATCTTTATCGCAGAAAGATCATTTTTATCTTTTTTCAGGAAATGTCACAGACCTGCTTTCATCATATGTTCAGATAAGTCGTCAGTCTCAAGTCATTCTTCATCAAACTCGTGACGACAGTTATTGGTTGATCAGCCATGTCGATCCCAAGGTCAGAGAGACTCAAATTCAGAAAGTCTCTGCCGATGAACAAGAATTGTTTATTAGAAAAAGTGAAATTCGCCGAGACTATGCGGAAAAGTTCATTGGTGATACTTTTGATATCATCGTCTTTTCTGACTTTACGACGAGGCCTGATCATTTCTGGCCACTTATTGTTTTGGGAGCGGGAATTTTAATTACTGGATTGATTTCACTTTTGTTATATTCTTTAATCAATCGCAACATTGATGTCGAAAATCAAGTGCACGTGAAAACCATTGATTTAGAGATTCAGACTGAAAAGGCTATTGAAGCTTCTGCATCTAAGACTCGATTTTTAGCAAATATCAGTCATGAAATTAGAACACCATTGAATATCGTCCTTGGTATGACCGATTTACTTCAAGAAACAAAACTCACTCAACAGCAAAATAAGTTTCTCAATAGTCTTCGAACGTCGGGTCAGCATTTGCTTGCGTTGATTGAAGATATTTTGGATATGGCTCGTATCGATTCAAACGATGTCAATTTCAAAGAAACCACTGTGAATTTGATGGAATTGTTTGAAGATGTATGCCGGATTGTAGGACCTAATGTTGCTCGCAAAAAACTAAAATTATATGTTGATCTCGATGTGAATCTTCCACAAACCGTCTCTGCGGATCCAGCGCGACTCAGACAAATTTGCATTAATCTGATAAATAACTCCGTCAAGTTCACTGAAAGCGGATATATCTGGGTCATTTTGAAGAAATGGGAAAACACAGATCTTCATTCGAAGTTAGGGCCTTTCTACCTTGATCTGTGTGTGAGTGACACAGGCATTGGTATTCCTGTAAAAAATCAAGAGGATGTTTTTAAGGCATTTTATCAGGTGAATCCAGCTATGACTCGGCAAAAGGGTGGTGTCGGACTAGGTTTGTCAATAGTGAGTGCCATCGTGGAAAGAATGCATGGAGCGATTTCTCTTCATTCAGAAGTGGGAATTGGCACGCAGATAAAGATTCGTTTACCTCTTCCTGTCATAGATCCATCTCTTTGGTTCACACAAGCTGTGAATGTCGATTTGCTTCGACGTAAAAAGTTTTTAGTTGTAACTGAGGATCTCACTTTGGAGAAACAACTGATTTCATATCTTTCCCTGGCCCAATCTCGAGTGGAAACCTCCCAAGGTATCAGCTTTGAAATTTTAATTGGAAATAAGTATGATTTTTATTTGGTTGATCGAAGTCTGATTTCACTCGAAAGCTTGTTAAAATTGAATTTAAATCAACGGCAAAGACTCATTATTATTGAACCTGATTTGCTTTCTCAAATTCAAGAAGGCAGTTTGTTCTACCCGATCACACCAACAAATTTGTTTAGCGCAATTGGTGTTCTGAATAGTCTAGATAATTCAATAGCGACGAAATCTTTGTCTGTAAACAGATTTGCCGCTCCTGAAAATCTAAGTTTAGTGGTCGTCGATGACGACCCTTTTAATCGTGAATTGATAGCTGCATATTTAAAAGACCAAGATTGGGATGTTCGTTTTGCCGAAGATGGTCAGACAGCCTTGAGTCTGTGTATTCAGAAGCCGCCTGATATTCTCATTGCTGATTTGCAAATGCCATACATGGATGGATTTACTTTATCAGAGAAGTTAAAAGAACATCAGAAAAATCAAAATTCTAAACTTTCAAAGATTGTGATTCTTACTGCCGATGCCTTGGAAGAAACTGCCGAACAAGCCAAAGCATACGCCATCGACGTCTATTTGACTAAGCCCATTCGCAAGACCAGTTTTATCGAAGTGATCCAGAGCCTCAGATAAATAAAAGTTGATTTTTCTGGTCATCTGTTAATTGTGTTAATTCAATTCTCTCTGCATAGATTTGTCTTCACCACATTGCCCAAGGAGGTGTGTTGAAAACTTCTTTCTCCAGTCGGCTCTTGAATTCAAGCAGGTCAGAAGTGTAAATTCTGTGCCACCATTTTCTTTGAAAAGATGTTTTCCTTCGATTCCAATTTCTTCAAGTGTCTCGATGCAATCCGTGACAAAGCTTGGACAAACAACTGCAAGCTTACGAATGCCTTTTTTTCCAAGAGCCACAATGGTATCATCTGTGTAAGGCTTAATCCATTGAACAGGGCCTAGTCGGGATTGAAATGATGACGAATATTGCTCTGGTTTTAGCTGCAATTTTTTTGCAATTAATTCCGTAGTTTTTAAAGATTGAGCGCGGTAACAATTTTTTTCACAGGAGTTTGCTTGTAAACAGCAATCTGGACTTCGTAAACAAGTAGGTGAGACCTTTTTCATTTGGGATTCAGGTAAGCCATGATAGGAAAACAGCAAATGATCAAAGTCTTTTGCTTGTTCACGAATGATTTCAACAAAAGAATCAATGAAAAAATCTTCCTGATAAAATGGTTTCAATTCCTGAATGCGAAAATTATATTTTTTGTTTAATTCATTTGCGACTTCGCGAATAGATCCTGTTGTTGCTTGTGCAAATTGAGGATACATGGGGACTAGTAAAATTTCGGTGATCTTTTTTTGAGAAAGCTCTTCAAAAACCTGACTGAGTGTTGGTTCTGAATAACTCATGGCCAATTTGACAATAATGTCTTTTGGAAGGTCTTGGGCCATGTCATTCACTAAATCCAAAGAATGAAACAACAACGGAGAACCTCGTTCTGTCCAAATGGATTGATACTTTTGAGCTGATTGCACAGCCCTGCGAGGCGCAATGATCCAGTTCACCAATGGATACCTGATCAACCAAGGAATCGTCAGAATGTTTTTGTCCATTAAAAATGTTTTTAAGTAATTTTTTACGTCTTCGGGATTTGCTGATTTCGGTGTCCCGATGTTTCCAATTATAATCGCTTTCATGATTGCCATTCTTTCTTTTTATTTTCGATCAAGATCAGCCTGCTTGAATTATTTCAGCAAGTGCTTTTGACTTACAAAGTATTTTTCCTAATCCGATTTCGCCAAGATAATTTCCATGCAAAAAGACAGGTTTCTTTTGGGACCAAGTTTCAAGAAACAATTCCAAATTGAGATCATAACTTGGAATTGCCTCGGGCCATCGATAAATATGAGACGTCGTTATCGTTTGCAGAGTGTTCATCAGGCGGGCGCGATCACTTTGAATTTGATTTAAAATCAATTCATCTGAATCTCGATCTGCGGAAGGAAGAATCCAAGTTTCATGTTGTTTTGGTCCACGGCCTTGAAAGATCCAGTTGGGAAATAGAACTCCTAAAGAGTTAAACTTTTGATCCCACGGAAATAAAACTCCAAAGCCCTGAATGGTTTTGTCTTTGGCACTGGATGTATGCATTTCCGTTAGAACTGTGACTGATACCAGATCATTATAATTGAGATTCTTAAGTTGTGAGGAAATTTGCGTATCATAATCTTTCAAAATCTTTGAAGCTGCATGAGCATGAACACATAAAACCACAGAAATTTTATTAGCCAAATCTGTTTTTAAATCATCCGCTGTGTAATTTTGATTAAGGGAAATTTGAACTTGGTTTTGTTTCAAATAGTCTGCGGTTTTATTTAGAAATTCACCTAGACCCTTTTCAAAAGAAACACTTCCGCGAAGATCTGGGTTTTGTGATCTCGTCGGACCCTTGTGACGTGTTAAAATCCTTTTCAGTATCAAAGTTGCAGAAAGATTTTCGGTATTGCCACCGTAAACTCCCTGTAGCCCAGGAGCAATCAGATGATTTAAAAATCTTTCAGATAAATTTCGGCGGACCCACTGTGGGATTGTTTATTGGCTCTGCGGTAAGATCACCTGTCGAAGGAAAATAAATTTCAGCAGAAATGGAATCATAACAA
>JBKCTJ010000232.1:0-1791 GCA_046318875.1 Pseudobdellovibrionaceae bacterium
GGATTGTATAGAACTCCGGCCCCTCGTTTGGGCTCATCAGCCAGAAAAACAAATTCTGTTCTGCCATTATCGATTCGATCAAAATTCAAAGTAAATTTTCTGCTCATGACAGCGCCACCAGATCCTGGAATATTCATATCCGTAGCCATGTCAAAAAAGTTTCGCCCATCGTCATCGCCAAGAGTCAAATTGTTGAAAGATGGCTTCATCTTTCCGAGCATGTCCCAGACAATACGTAAACCGGTATTGGCATCGGTCACAAAATCTGCACGGTCTTCCAACTTTTGCACCGAGCGCTTCATATCAAGTTGAAAACCCACAGTCATCATTCCTAAAATGACTGAAAGCCCCAACGCCACCATCAACTCAGTTACCGTAAAACCTTTGTTATTTCTGAGGTTTTTTTTCATTTACTCTTCCTATTTTCCAGTGAATAAAAATTCTTGATTAACACCTTCGGGAAAAAAATCTTTGTGATAAATTTTTAGAATCATGCGGTAAACACCTCGGTAGGTGACATTATCACCAGGCAATTCATAGGGCTGGACAATAAAACCCGCACGACCTGCACAGGCAGGACATTCCTCGGCAAGGTAAACATCGTTTGTGTTCCAAGCCATTGAAAGTTTATCAAAATCAAGATCATTTTTCGCGTCAGTGCTTGTCTGGAAATGGATTTGATAACCGTTCACTTGCGAATGCACATCCTGAATAAAGCGATTTTTTATGACGTCTTTTTGCCCTTTAGATTCAACAGTCAAAAGAGCCTTTTTTGCTGAAAACCAAAGTGACGTTTGTGCAGCGACGATGATTGTAAAAATACTAAAAGCTGCCAAGATTTCAACAAGGGTAAATCCACTTTGATTTAACAATGAACGATTTTTTTTCGCGATCATGGAGTGTAACTCCTTGTAATTTCTTTGACGACATAACGACGAGGATGTCTTTTACAAACCATCGAAAAATTGTTATCGGGATTTCTGATGCAATCAGGATCCACCATGGTCCAATTGAAAGGGTCCACTTGATTTGTCAGGTATCCTGGTAAACAAAAACTGAGTTGGTCTTCTTGGGCCGCGCTTTTTAATGGAAGCCAGTGTGGCAACTGAGGCAAAGTGCATGAAGCCAAACTGTTCAAAATTCCTACACGCTGCAGTTCGTACATGGAGCTCGCAGTAAACACGCTACTCCAGCGAATTCCAGACTGAATGGCCTGGGGATGAATATCTAATCTTCCTGCGATGACTGTTCCAATGATCCTTAATGGTGTTGTTCGAGCTTCAATAATAAACTGATCACAGGTATACAGTCCCGCTACAAAATTTGCTGTGGACTTGACAATACATCTTTGCACTCGCGATTGCACACCAAAAACCGGAGTCTCCGTTGCACTTAACAAGGCTGCATTCGCATCGAAAGTCATTTCGGCGATCAGTCCCTGATCTTGGGAGCCAGGGGTTCCCAGGGCCTGTGCACCGTTATATCCCGGAACAAATCCCCATGCGTGTTGGATCAATTCTTTTTTTTGAGATTGACTTAAAGCAGAGTCATTGGCTGCTGAATAATACCAAGCTAAAGCACCAAAGGAGGGGGAAAAAGCACTTCCCGGGGGAGCTGTGACCTGACACCTATCGTATTCAGTTTCCAAATCCTTCGCAGGACCTGATGGTTTATGAAGTTCCTCTTGGTTTACCGGCCAGTATGGATTATCGGGCAAACGCATCCCCGCATCAGCTGGATAGGTGCAATTAGGAACACCTCCAGGAATGACATCATTTCCAATACATTCAA
>JBKCTJ010000233.1:0-11620 GCA_046318875.1 Pseudobdellovibrionaceae bacterium
GCTCTGATCCCTATGCAGGGATCATGTCTGCCTTTTTTCGCAATATCCAAAATACTTGAAGTGGGTTTTACAAAAATTCGGAACGTGATGTCTTCCCCTGTTGTAATTCCACCGCGAATGCCGCCGTATTGTTCCTGTGAACTTTTAGATTTCTTAGGACCGATTTGATGAAAAAGAGTCCCTGGCAAATCAACAGAATCAATGCCTGCACCAAAATCAAATCCGCTGGCTGCACCAACACTCATCATGGCCAAGGCCAAATCTGATTTGAACTTGCGGAACACAGGTTCACCCAAAGATTTTGGAGGATTTGAAATGACTATCTTTAAAACCGCACCGTAACTTTCCCCGGATTCTTTTGCTGATTTTAACAGATTTAAAACCTCATTTTTTTGTGAACCAAAAAAACGAAAATTTTCTGTTTCTGCAGCTTTCAACTTCAATTTACTTTTCAGGATACCGTCGATTACTTTTTGATCTGAAGAGCATGGACCGATAGATTCAATCCAACCAAACACTTTAGTTTTTGAAGCTACTTTGTGCATCAACATCTGAGCCAAACTTCCAGCTAAAACTCGAGACAATGTTTCCCGTCCAGAAGATCTTCCACCACCCCGATGATCAGATAGACCAAATTTTATTTTCCAAACATCATCCGCATGCCCCGTTCGAGGTGATGTTTTAATTTTTGCATAGTCATCCGAACGTTGATCTGTATTTCTAACGATGATCGCAATGGGTGTACCTAGGGTCTTTCCATTAAATATTCCACTGAGAATTTCTGGGATTTCCTCTTCTTTACGAGAAGTGACAAGATCTGAACTGCCCGGCTTTCTGCGGTCTAAATTTGCCTTTAAAATTGATGGATCAAAGAACACTCCTGCAGGACAGCCGTCAATCACACAGCCCACGCCGATACCGTGGCTTTCACCAAATGTTGTCACACAGAAGCGATTTCCAAAAGTATTGGGGTTCATGACTGACTCCAAATTTTTTGTTGATGCAAAGCTTGCAAACGAAACATTTCATAACCGGATTCATAGGGAATTTTTCTTGCTAAAGCAAGATTTCGCCCAAACGAATTTTCAAAATAATTTAAATCTAAAATTTTCTCGATTTTGATATCTTTGTGCGGATACAAAGTCTGATCCGACAAAGGTGCAGCCCATACTAGAACGTAATTTTTTTCAAAATCAAAATTCTTAAAATCCATTTGGCGCGATGACATTTGCGTAAATGACAAAGCGCCCGCAGTTTCACAAGCGGACTTGATGACTTCAATCATGGCACCGCCCCCCCACATCAATATATGGTTTTGAAGATCTTTTCCAAAAGCTTTTACGAAGGCGGGCTCATCAGTATTAAAGCCAGAAAACTTTTGCTCTTTTGGTTCTTGCATCACGGTGTTGCAGGAATTTAAGTTTGTTTGGTTATCTGAAAATTTAGCAGCAAGTTGCTTTAAAGGAGAAGTCACTGAAGCTAGTTGCAAATCAAAGCGATCTTTAAACACTTCAAAAAACGACCAAGCTTCGGACCATTCGCTTTCATTGATTGATAAGCGAAAATAAGGAATATTCTTTTTTGCAAAATAATCTGCATGGTACAAAGAAGAAAAGCTGTGATGAATGGGAAAGCCCATCACCCCAGCCATGATTCCATGAACTTGCAATTTTGCATAGAGCAAACAGTCAAAAAGCGTCGGCTGATCAACGGCAGACTGGCGCCCTAAACATAGAAAATTTAATTTTTGATATCTGGAAAGCAAAAGCCTGACCCAATACCACCGCCCATCAACTGACCTAGGGAAAAGGCAAATTTTGGGATTTTCAAATTTCCACTGCATTGCACGTCGTAATTCTTTCCATGAAGAAACTAGGGGACTCCATTTGATCTCCCAACCCCGCGTGGGAAGGATTTGGGGAATGTGATCTCCATGGCTTGAAATAAACTTTTTCGCTGTAGATTCAAATAAGTTTATAAAAGTATCCTCAAAAAATTCTTGTTCGCAATCCACCCCCCACAGCTGAATTCCTGGTAGTAAAACAACTTGTTCAGCGAGGGCTAAAGAGTTGAGTTGTCTAAAGGACAGTAAAATTTTTCCTTGGGGAATTTGTCGAAGGAGCTCAAAAATTTGCGTTTTAGTCAATAAATCATCTCGTGCTTCTAAAAACCCTATTTTATCGGCCAGAACTAAATTTTTTAGTTGCTCAAATCGTTTTGCATTTTGAATATCTTCTGTTTGAACAGTGTACCCGAAAGCAGTTTGGAAGTTTTTGGTCAAAATTAATTTTTCGATTTCAATAACCAAAGATTGATTCACAGTTTTTTCTGATTTTTGAAGTTCAAGAAAATATTCCGTCATTCCCTCAGGAACTTGGTAACAAAAATCGTAAGCTTTTTCGAACCTTTTCTGTCGAGGTTCGTATCGTTGAAGAAATTCTTCGAGTGGTGTTACTTGGTCATTCAAACGAACTCGATCTAAAAAAATCCGACCATCCATATCTGTATTTCTTTGCAGGAAGATCACTTCAACTTCTTTCGGCAGATTTTCAACTTCAAAACCACCACCTACAGTGATGACGGCATCATTCATTTTTTTTACAAGGTCAGTGTAAATTTTTTTAAAGTGTTTTTGTTCAAGTTTTCGAAAGGAGGCTTCTCCGTCTTGTTTAAATATTTCAGTGATCTCTTTATTTTCTGCTTTTGAAATTTCGACATCTAAATCAAGCACTGTTTTTTCTGGAAAATAGATTTGCATTCTTCGACCCAGAGATGACTTTCCGACACCGCGGTGGCCGATAATAATTTGAATCATTCTTTCAGGCTCCCATCGATGGCAGGCTTTAGAACCATTGGCAGCAGTGGCCTCACTAAAACGGCAAATTCAGGAAAACTCTTGTTGAGTACCAATTTATTTGAAATCTGTATTTTCGATCCCATGATCTGAAAAATCATTGCTGCCATAGCCATACGATGATCGCTGGCAGAATCAAAAATAACATCTGAGTTCGTGGTGTTTTTTAATTCTTCCGATTTCACTTTAATTTCTTTTCCGTAAATCACGACTTGATCATGACCAAGCTCCACAGACACATCATGCAGTTGAAGCAAACGAATGGTCTCAGTCAAACGATTTGATTCTTTGTAAGCCAATCTTTTTAAACCTGAAAGTGTGGTGACTCCCTGACAAAAACTTGCAAAAACACACATCACTGGAAATAAATCAGGACAGTGATTTAAATCAGCACTCAAGGCTTTCAGATTTCGTGAAGGAAAAACTTTCAATCCCTCAGAGCTTAAATCAAAGGCTACTTTGATAGACTTAAAGAAATCAATAAACTGAAAATCTGGTTGAAGCGAGCTCGTGGGAAAATTCTTAATATGAACAGGTTGTTTGAGTGCTCCTAATACGGCCAGGGGAAAGCAGGAGCTGATGTCGGGTTCGATCTTCGTCATTTGGGATTTTGGCGCTTGCTCCTTGGCGACTTTAATTTTTTTAAACCCTTCTGCGTCCTGGGCTTCATCATAATTTAGACCGCAAGATTTACAAAAATCCAAAGTCATTTGAAAATAACCATATAGAAAAATATCTTCTGAGACTGATAATTCGAAAGCATTTGGCAATTTCCATAGACATAAAATAATTGCAGATGCGATTTGACTAGTCTGTTCGGAAATCAAATGAACTGAGTTTGCTTTCCAACCATCGGATTCAATGACTAAATGATCCTCTGACCAGAAAAATTTCACACGAACTTGATTGAAAAATTCTTCAAGTCCTAGATGAGGTCTTTTTTTCAACGCTTCATCTATGCTGATTTCATAGCGACCCGGGTACTTGGATAGAAAAACTGACAAAAAGCGAAAAGTTGTCCCACCGTCACCACAGTATAATTTAGTTTTGCCGCTGGCAAAATCTGCCAAAGCATTTTTTAAATTCAAAACGTCCAAAGCCTCAGAAAATTCCTCCCATTGAAAGGACCCATTGAACTGTTGAATAATCAAAGCTCGATTCATCAAAGACTTTGATGGAGGAATATTTCCGCTAAAAAAGAAGAGATCCAAATTCACCTTCTTTAGTTTGACGTTGTCTTTCCACTTCAAATTCACCAATTGGGATTAAAACAATTCTGCATTCTTTTTCAAAAATAAAAACTTCCTTTATATGATTTTTTTTGTCTCGTTTTTTGTCGGCCAAAATATACTCCATAAACTTTCTGTCATTGATCATTTTAAAATAAGAAATTTTTTGCTGCTTAAGCGCATTCCGAAGAACAGTGACCAAGTTTTTTGGAATCAATTT
Source organism: Pseudobdellovibrionaceae bacterium (assembly GCA_046318875.1). Taxonomy (GTDB): domain Bacteria; phylum Bdellovibrionota; class Bdellovibrionia; order Bdellovibrionales; family Bdellovibrionaceae; genus JBKCTJ01. The sequence goes on from JBKCTJ010000233.1 coordinate 4,304, forward strand.
TAGAACGGTCTTTTTTTGGATGTATTTTTTTTGAATACTCCAGCGAAGCATAAATTCCAAACCACACAAAACTGCCATTCCATGATTGAGACGAAAGTGGGCTTCAAGCCCGTGCCCCACTGTATGTCCAAGATTTAAAAAGAACCTGTCCCCATTGATTTCAAAGGGATCTTTTTTCAAGTAGAAATTTTTAATTTCAATGCAGGAAGGAACCAGTTTGAAAAAATCTTCAAACTCCAGGATTTCAAGGGATTTAATCTTTTTGAATAAGCTTGGCTTTAAAAATCCGCTCTTCACAACTTCACCCAATGCACTGATCATTAGTTCGGTCGGTTGTTCTCGTAAAAGTTCGCGACAAATCAAAACTTCAAAAGGGTAATGGATCGTTCCAATCTGATTTTTACTTTTTAAGTTTAAAGCATTTTTTCCACCGTGACTGCTGTCAATTGCCGCTAACCAAGTCGTTGGTATTTGAATCAAAGGGCACCCACGTTTGTAAATGCTGGCGACAAAGCCAGCAAAATCTCCGATACTGCCTCCACCCATTGCTACAAATGACAGGTCGTTTTTAGAAATCGCATCAATTTTTTTAAGACTTAATTCCATCAAAAAATGACTTAAGCTTTCTAGTGATTTTGTCGTTTCCCCACTTTGAACGGCAAATCGATTTGGAAATTTTTTTACAAATTTGTTTTTCTGGAAGCGTTCATCAAAAATAAGCACAGAATTTAGGAATTTATTTTCTAAATGTTGAAGCAGCTGTGATTCTGTCTCAAAAAAATGACATTGAGTTTGAATCATTTTTTTTATCGGTATTGTCAGCTTCATATGGTTTTGCATCTGGCTTTGCATCTGGCTTTTCATTTCATGTTCTTTCAAACAGCGGCGCTGCTCGAAGAAGCTTTTGTGTGTATGGATGCTCTGGAGAATTAAATAGTTGATCTTTGTCGGCAAGCTCAACAATTTTTCCGAATTGCAAGACTGCTACGCGGTTTGCAATAAATCGAACGACACTTAAATCATGGCTTACAAAAATCAAACTCAAAGAATATTTTTGCTGAAGATCCTTAAGCAAATTTAAAACTTGTGCTTGGACCGAGACATCCAGGGCTGACACGGGTTCATCACAAACTAAAATCTCCGGTCTAAAAATCAGTGCGCGGGCAATGGCGACTCTTTGCTTTTGGCCACCGCTTAGCATATGTGGATACTTTTGCGCTTGTTTTTCATCTAAGCCTACGTCAGATAAAGCTTTGGTCACTTTATCCGATAGGCCGGTAGTTTCGCCAAAAATTTGCAAAGGCTCGCTGACAATTTGAAAAACCGTTTTCCGCGGATTCAAAGAAGAGTGGGGATCTTGGAAAACCATTTGGACTTTTCTGGCTAAATTTTTTTGTTTCAAATTCTGGATGTCTTCATTGTATAAAAAAATCTTGCCTTGATGATAAGTTTCAATTTTCATCATGCATTTAATCAAAGTCGTTTTTCCGCATCCACTCTCGCCCACAACGGCCAAAGTTTCTTGTTTGTATAAATCCAAGGAGATATTTTTTAACACCAATTGCTCTTCACTGACTTTTGAAGAGTTTCCGTAGCTTTTTGAAACGCCCTGGATGGATAAAATAGGTGGCTCAGTCAAAGTGGATTTATTTTGGATCATGTCCTTATCCTTTGCCGCATTGTCGACAAAAGACGCCAAAGCTGAAGAGCTAACAATGGAACGATCATCGCTGCTAAAAGAATTAAATTTCCTTTTTCTATCTGGAATACGTGACCCAGCATCAGCAAAAAAGCCACATAAACAAGTCGGTGCAAATTCTTCCACCTTTTTATTTTAAGTAAGCGAACTGATAAACTATTTGATGTCAGTGTCAGAATCATTAAAAGACTAAAAGCTGAAAACCCGAAAATGAGATAATTTTTCGTCCAAATTTGTTCAAAGGCAGTAAATTCAAAAGCTTCTTTGGCCAAGTAAGTGAGAAAATGCAAAACAAAATACACTCCGGTAAAAATGCCGAGCCAACGACGTTGAAGAATCAAAGGACGAAAAATATATAGCAGAGTTTTATTTTTAAACCAAATCAACCAACCCAGCAGTAAATTAAAAAGCAAAAAACTTAAACCGGTGTAACCAGTCTGAATATTCAGTTTAACCACGGGCTCAGCCCCTAAAGAGTTCGAATAAATCGCCCAAATCCAATAACAAATTGGAGCGGCGAAAATAAGCCTTAACCAAATCATTGGCTTAATATAGACTTTCTCAGTAGTTCTGGCACATCAAATTATTCATTCGCTAAGGATTGGGCGATGAAACACAACCAAGGACAAAGGTTATGCTGATTAAAGTCAAAAAAGCTGCAGACCTGAAAGAAAATGCTGTCACAGACGAAGCGATTTATAAAAATCGGCCCCGCAGACATTTTTTACAAAAAGCCGCTGGTTTGACACTGGGAATCCCCCTAGCACAAAGTCTGGGCTTCATTCCAGAGAGATCCTTGGCAAACTCTTTAAAAGAGCCAACCTTAAAAGCACGCAAAACAGACTACCAAGTGAAAGACACAGATCGCCCTTTGACACCGGAAAAGTTGGCACTGACTTACAATAACTTCTATGAATTCAGTCTTGATAAAGAAGAAGTTTCAAAAAAAGTTGAGAAATGGAATTTGCAAAAACCATGGACTGTGGAAGTTTCGGGAATCAAGGGTGGAACAAAAACTTTTGATGTGGATCAGCTCGTCAGGATGGGCGGGGGACTTGAAGAACGGATCTATCGTTTTCGCTGTGTTGAAGCTTGGTCCATGGTTCTTCCATGGATAGGTTTTTCCTTGGGTGAATTGATTAAAAAACTTGAACCGGATTCCACAGCTCGACATGTTTATTTCGAAACCTTTTCAGATAAAAAAATTGGAACGAATATTGGCGCTCTTCCTCAGTACCCTTGGCCTTATTCTGAAGCTCTCACAATTCTAGAAGCAACAAATTCACTTTCCTTCATTGCAACGGGGCTTTATGGAAAATCCATATCGAAGCAAAATGGGGCTCCATTGCGCTTAGTCGTCCCTTGGAAGTATGGATTTAAAAACATTAAATCCATCGTGAAAATCAAATTTGTGAAAGATCGGCCCCGGGGGCTGTGGGAAAAACTCAGTCCGGAAGAGTATGGATTTTACGCCAATGTGAATCCCAAAAAAGACCATCCCCGATGGAGTCAAGCAAGTGAACGCATCGTCAACGGAAGTTTTTTTCCAAAGAAAATTCCAACATTGATGTTCAATGGCTATGAAAAAGAAGTTGGTGATCTCTACAAGGGTTTAGATCTAGCAAAAAACTATTAATTAATCATCGAAATTGAAACTCGAAAATTTAAGGCTTGGGGTTCACAATAAGCGGAAAAAAGCATTGAGGATTGCCAACGGGCCGTTGGACTTTACATGGTGCTTGTGCATATTTACATCGCTCAACAAACAAACATTTCAATTCTAAGTGAGCATTTTGAAGAATTTGTCCCGGTATGGTCGGCAGTCTAAAATCCGGCGAAAATACAGGATAATTTGCAGGTAAACAATGAAGTAAACCTTCCGTATATGGGTGTTTGGGCCGGTGGATCACATCTTTGGTCAATCCATTTTCCATCATTTCGCCAGCATAAATGACAAACACCCTTTGAGCATACTTCGAAACTAAAGCTAAATCATGGCTGATGAATAAAATGGACATTTGATTTTCTTTTTGAAGCCCTAATATCAAATCTAAAACTTCAGACTGGATTGTGACGTCAAGAGCTGTCGTTGGCTCATCAGCAATCAAAAGCGCAGGCTTTAAGGCTATGGCCATAGCTATCATCACACGCTGAGCCAGGCCTCCTGACAGTTCATGGGGATAGCTCTTCATTTTTTGTTCGGGATTTGGAATTTTAACTTTTTCTAAAACCTGAATGACTTCTTTTCTAATTTCACTGGCAGACAACTTTGTATGAACTTCAAAAACTTCTGCGATTTGTTGCTCTACTGTCATCACAGGATTTAAAGCCGCATTGGCATCTTGGAAGATCATAGAAATTTGACTGCCATAAATATTCCGCTTTTGTTTTGAGTTTAAATTCAATAAATCCTCTCCTCGAAAATTTAAACTCTTAGCCGTCAGCTTCGCTTGCAAAGGCAACAAACCCATCAATGCAAAAGATAAAATACTTTTTCCACTGCCTGATTCACCTACTAGACCAACAAATTCATTCGGCTGAATTTCCATATTGATATTTCTTAAAATGGAAATATCTCTTTCTTTCTGTGGAATATGGACTGCCAAATTTTTGATTGAAAGAAGGCTGCTCATGATTTCCGCCTTAACTTGGGATCAAAATAATCTCTTAAACCATCACCTAAAAGATTAAATCCAATCACAACAAGCAAAATACAAAGACCCGGTAAAGTGACTAACCAAGGCGAAGACTCCAAGTAACTTCTTGAATCAGACAGCATTGCTCCCCATTCAGGAACAGGTGGCTGCGCACCTAATCCTAAAAAACCAAGTGCCGCAGCACTTAAAACGCCTTCACTAAAACCAAGACTTGCTTGAACCAAGATCGGTGCTAAGCAATTCACTAACACATGACCAAAAGCAATTCGGGTCCAGCTTGCTCCAAAGGTTTTGGCAGCGATGACGTAATTTTTTTTCATTTCGACAATCACTTGAGCTCGTACAATACGAAAAATTGTCGGAATCGCAGTAATTCCCACTGCAATAATTGTGTTTTGCAAAGACGGTCCAAGAATGGCCACAACAACTATTGAAAGCAACAGACTTGGAATCGACATCATGATATCGATCACTCTGGAAATGATTTGATCAACCCAGCCACCTTGTGTTCCGGCGATCAGTGCTAACAGTGTTCCAATAGTTATTGAAAAAAACACAACAGAAAAGCCGATAAATAAAGAAACTGGTGTTCCATAAATAATTCTAGAGAACACATCCCTACCTAAATCGTCTGTCCCTAAAATGTGAAGTGTCTTTTCACTCTGTTCCCAAATGGGTGGCAAACGCAGATCAGAAGAAACAATTTCTTTATACGAAAAGGGAGCAATCACCGGGCTTAAAACAGCGACGATCAGAAAAAAGAGGATGATTGCACCACCAGTTTTCAAGTGCTTCGCCTTAATTTTGGATTCAAATAAATACAAATCATATCAACAACAAAATTAATCATAACTACAAATAAACACAAATAGATCAGTCCACCTTGCAAGACAGGATAATCCCGTGCTTCGATACTTTTCACCAACCATCTTCCAACCCCCGGCCACGAAAAAAGCGTTTCCGTCAAAAAGGCGCCAGTGACCAATGTTCCAAGTAAAATACCAATCATATTTACCAAAGGAACTAGGGCATTTTTCAAAACGTGTTTTGAATAAAGCCTTAATGTCGGAATCCCTTTAGACCGCGCTGTGCGCACATAGTCTTCGTTTAAAACTTCTAAAATACATGTTCGAGTCATTCGACAAATCAACGCTAAGGGAACTGTACCTAAAACGAAAGCTGGTAAAATGAGATGTTTTAAACTATTCGAAAAAATTTCCATTTTCTGATTGCTGAACCAGGCATCCAATAAATTAAAACCAGTTTTTGTTTGAAGATCATAAATCAAATCAAGCCTCCCCGAAACAGGAAGCCATCCCAATTTCACTGAAAAAAGAATGATCAGCAAAAGTCCCCACCAAAAAATCGGCATGGAGTATCCAACCAGTGAAATGACTGTGACACTCCAATCAACCAATTTACCGCGGTAAACGGCAGCCCAAATGCCCAAGGGGATTCCCAGCAAGACCGCCCAAGCTAAAGCAAATATTCCCAATTCTATTGTTGCTGGAAATCTGTCCCAGAATTCTTCTTTCACAGGCCTTTGCGAAGCAATGGAAGTTCCCAAATCTCCGGACAAAGCGTCTTTGATAAATAAGAAATATTGTTCAGGCAATGATCGATCGAGGCCCAGCCGAGCTCGAATTTCCGCAATTTTTTCAGGACTGCCGCCTCGTTCGCCCAGAATATTAGCTACGGGATCACCAGGAACCAGTCGGATCAAAAAAAATGCGACAAGAGTTGCACCGATTAAGGTAGGCAACAAAAACATTAATCTTTGGATCGCAAATTTTAACATAGTAACAATCTTAGAGAAAGGCAGCCGTCCTAGCCACCAAATGAAATTTAATTAATATCAACCGCTTCAAACAATTCACCGCCAAAAGGGTGAATCACATAACCAGTCACTCTCGACGACATTGCACGAAAAACTTTGGAATGGGCCAGAGTCACCCAAGGGACTTCTTTATGAAAAATTTCTTGAGCCTTCTGGTAAAGTTTTGCCCGTTCATCTTTATTCGTTACAGTCTTCGCCTGATTAATTAATTTATCATATTCTTTATGACACCATTTTGCAGAATTTGATCCGCCCTGAACTGCTGCACAGGATAACAAAACATGCATGAAATTATCAGGATCTCCGTTGTCACCGTTCCAACCGAACTGTGCAGTTTGGTGATCACCGCGTTTAATTTTATCTAAATAAGTTGGCCAATCAAAGGTCACAAGCTTTACTTTCACGCCAATTTTTTCCAAATCGGCCTGCATCAATTCACCCATTTTTTTTCCATTGGGATTATACGGCCGTGAAACAGGCAAGGTCCAAATTTCCATTTCGAAACCCTTTTCAAGACCAGCTTCAGCCAACAGCTTTTTCGCTTGGGCAATATCATATTTCCAATCCACAATTTTATCGTTGTAACCCATAATGGTTGGAGGCATTGGATTTTTGGCCACGACTGCGCGGTTTAAATAAATCGCTTGAATGTAAGAAGAACGATTCAAAGCTTGTGCTATAGCTCTCCGAACACGCACATTATCAAATGGTTTTTTTAAAGTATTGAAGGTCAAATAACCTATATTCATTCCTTCTTTTTCTAAAACTTTGATTTGAGGAGACTTCATCAAGGCTTCAAGATCAGATGGAGAAGGCTCAGAAACCAAATGGCATTCTCCCACTTTTAATTTTTGAGTTCGTACGCTATTGTCTGGCGTAATTGCAAAAATCAACTGATCAATTTTAGGCTTTCCGCGAAAATAAGTTTTATTTGCTTCATAGCGAATGGTGGTGTCCTTTTGATAACTCTTGAAAACAAAAGGCCCGGTGCCAATGGGATGGGTGTTGATCAAAGTCAGATCACTTTTCTTTTTCAGGGCGAATTCAGCATATTCTTTCGAAAGAATGCTCGCAAAATCCATAGCCATATTGGCTAGAAACGGAGCTTCATTGCGCACTAAAGT
>JBKCTJ010000234.1:0-5382 GCA_046318875.1 Pseudobdellovibrionaceae bacterium
AGTTTTTGTAATGAAATTTTTTCTTCCAGTAAAGGTGCTTCTGGATGAGTGAGCACCAGGGAGTTTTCCAATTGTAAATCCAAACGCTGAATATCTTCGGTTAAGCGCTGTAAAATCGGAGATGCATTCTCTGTTTCAGATAAGATATCTGATTGGAGTCTGAGTCGTGAAATCGATGTTTTAATATCATGAGTAAAAGCAGAGAAAAAGAACTTCAAGCGTTCATGGCGTTTCTGATCTCGGTAAACTAAATAAAGTAAATAGCTGCCACCTAAAACGATCATCATGACCAAGATAAATCCCTCGGCCATGATCATCATATGTTTGCTTGAATAGTTATTCTGATCCGGCAGGGTCAATTGCAGTTCGCGCAATGCATAGATCCACCACCAAATGGCCAAGGACGATGTGAAAATTAACCATATTAAAATCACAATGACATTTGTTGAAACTGTGGATTTAAATTGATTTGAACTACTCAGTTTTTCTTTCATCAAATTGACCGAAGACCCATTTTCATGCTCTCCAAGGCTTCATCTAAAACACTCTCTGTATGAGCTAAAGACAAAAATCCAACTTCGTAAGCATTTGGGGCAAGGTAAACGCCTTGATTCAGAAATTGAATGAAAATAGATTTAAATTCTTCTCCTAGATTCGTTGGAATCTGTTCAAGTCTGCGAATGGGTTCTTTTGTTTGTGGAGTGATCCAAAACAGTGAAGAATGCTGAACGATTTGCAAATCAAGGCCCTTTTGATCAAACATGGATTTTATTTCTTTAGTGAACCTTTGAAGTCTGTGTTCAAGAGTCTTCCACACGTTTTCTCGTTGGAGTTTTTTCAAAGTGATCAATCCTGCGCGCATTCCGATGGGATTGGCACTTAAAGTTCCAGCTTGATAAACCTTTCCAAGAGGGGCCACTTGGTCCATTAAATCTTTTCTGCCAGCATAACATCCCACAGGGAACCCGCCGCCGATGATTTTTCCGTAGCAAACCAAGTCAGGAATTATTCCTGTTTTTTCAACCATGCCACCCAGACCTACGCGAAATCCCGAGATGACTTCATCAAAGAGCAAGAGGCTGCCATATTCTTTGGAAAGATCAGCACACCTTTGTAAAAATTCTTGTCGTTGTGGAAGTAAACCATTGTTTGCCGGTAGTGGTTCAATTGCACACAAAGCAATTTCATGTCCGTGCAATTCAAAAATTTCCTCTAATTTCTTTTCATCATCAAGTGGACAGACTAATGTCATTTTAGCAATTTCTTCCGGAATTCCAGCACTTGTCGTACTTGCTTCACCCGCAAGCCCAGAGCCAGCCTGCACAAGCAATCCATCTAAATGGCCATGATAACATCCATCAAATTTTAATATTTTTGTACGACCTGTGGCAGCCCTTGCGACGCGGATGGCACTCATCACTGCTTCGGTTCCTGAGGAAACAAATCGAACTTTTTCTGCCCAAGGAATTTGTGAAGTCATCCATTCGGCAAGTTCGAGGGAATAAACTTCACAAGCTCCAAAGGACCAAGCTGTATGAACCATATCTAAAACGGCCGCTTTCACTTCTGGATCTTGATGCCCCAAAATCAAAGGACCAAAGCTCATACAAAAGTCGGTGTACTTTTTTTTCTCAACCGAATGCAGATAAGGCCCCTTTGCATGAGTAAAAAAGATGGGTGATCGTCCAAGACCCTTAAAAGATCTCACTGGTGAATGGACTCCGCCGGGGGCAACTTTTTTTGCACGTTCAAATAATTCTTCAGATTTTTGTAACATGATTCCTCCACAACTTCTCGCTAGGAAAAGAGCAAATTTTACTATTTAAATTCAGGTTGTTTTTAGAGCCATACAAATGAGATTCAGCAAAATAAGATTGAATTATATTGTAAGTTTCACCTAACCCACAAAAATGCGCTTGGTGAATAATGTTTGGCTGTTCCTTCACCGCTTTTAAAAAGAGTGATCCTGATCTCCAGTAAAATGCCCGATACGGGGAAAGATCTTCATAGGGTTTTAAGTCGACCAATTTGCAAAGTGAAATGGACTTTAAATTTTCTTCTTCACTTTGATACCCGGGATAATCCAAAGCTGCCTCGTGAGTCAGTTTGAACCAAGATAGTTTTTTTCCGAAAATGGACTGCGTCCTTGGTATTAATGATCCAAAAGATTCCTGTGAACCATGAACCCAAATATTTTGAGCAGCGAGCTTTTTCCATGTTTCAAGTCCCGAGCTCCAGCATAAAACGTTTTTCAGCTCACTTAAATCCGTCAAGTAAGAAGCTTTTGCGACTTCCAACATTGCGAAGTTCCCCGAAGGAATTTGCTGAACCAGCTCTGCCAAGTCGTGATATTTATTATATTCAAGACTAAAATAATCAGAGCTCTGTGGTGCAAACATTTCTTCCGAAGAAAAGCGCTGTGTCTGTTCAGTCTTAAAAACTTCACGTTCCACAGTCTGATCATTGATAAAACCGCTGATTAAATCCAGTTCAAATTGTGCATTTGAAAAACTGCTGACCCCAAGTTTCGAGTGGCAGCCCCCGCCATAAGATTTCAGAATTTCCCGTTCCCTTTGAACAGAGATAAAAGTCTTCTTATGATTTAACGGATTCAGCAGCTGAATTAAGTCTTCACGAGACCTCTTTACTTCTATCGCCAAAGCACCTTGGGCCGGTGCTTGTGGGTTTGTGGTCACAGGCAAGATCATAAACTCAACTTCTTCCAAGGCTTGCTTGAAAAAATTTTGAGTTGTCTGAAATTCGCTTGCACTTGCCTGGAGCATTCGATCAAGACCTGCTTTAGCCATTAAGATTCCATCAATTGAATCTGCTTCCAGCATTTTTTTCATCCGGGTCTGGATATTCCCGCGAACGGATTCAAATGTGCAGTGCTGAATTTGAAATGGCAAAAATATTTTTGCGAATTTTTCGAAATGATACATTCTGCGCGGAGATGAAGTGTAAATAGAAATTGTTTTTTCCAGCTTGATCCGCTCAAAAGAAGATTTTTTAACGAATAAGACATCTCGAACGTCTTCGCGCTCGAAAGTAGCAGCAATGACTGTGTCATTGTTTTCTTCAACAGCTAGATCTTTCCAGGAGTGAACAACTAAATCACATAAATCGTTCACAAGGTCTTGATGAAAGTCTCGAGTGAAAACACCTTTTTCAGGAATCTTCCAAAGTGGATCATTTAAATTTTTATCGCCCAAGGATTCCCTGAATTGGTAGGCAATTTTTACTCCTGGATAAGCCTGCATGAACTGTTCACCTACTGTGTAAGCTTGAATCCGCGCAAGATCACTTTGACGAGAAGCTATTCGAATGACTTGTGGTTTTTGGGAAGCGCCTGTCATAGTTTCATTAACTTATTCGTGCCGGTACAAAGAGTCCAGTAGGAATCCTTACGCGCAGAGATCATCCCACCCCAACGGGCGATGCTCAAGACGCATTAAAAATGACCGAATATTATCTTCGAGTTCTTTTTTGATGGAATCAATGAGCTTTATGTTTTGTTGGCGTTGAGATTCCATGTTGCGAAACAAATCTCGCAAAAAAACCACCTCTTGTTGAAAACCATTTTTTCTGAGCTGCTCTGTGAAATCCATTTCTTCTCTTTCTGAAGCAAGGCCTCTCAAATCAAAGATGGCTTTCAACTCTGCCAAATGAGAACGTTTTAAGAAATCAACGAGGTCTCCGTTACTAACAGAGGCTGCGATGATGAAATGTTTTGCTATGGAAATCGGAGCTTCCTTTTGTTGGTATTGATGGGCTGGCTGCAAAAGCATCTGCACGGATAAATGGGAATATTTTCCCTCAAAAAACTTCAAACGATCTGTGTTTCTTCCAATCATTTGAAGTTTCTTTTTGTGCGACAGCCAAGTCAAAATCTCTTCTGCAAACTGTCCAGTTCCAAAAATGGAAACTTCACTGGACTCATGGGTTAGTTTACGTAAGAGACTTCCATAGGACTTTGAACCCAAAAGGTGAGCATACTGGGCCCTCGTCTTTTTTACTTCTTGCAGAGTAAACTGGATCCATTTTTGTTGCAGAGTAAATAAACTGTGAGAGGAATGATCTTCGAGAAACTGTTTAAACTGACCAAAAACTTCGTTTTCACCGACCAATGGAGAATGCAGCCCACAAAGGACTTCAATTAAAAACTGCATAGCATCTTGGTCTTTATGCAGATTGTAGATTTGCGAACTATTGGTTGATTGCTGTTGATCGAAGTCCGCAGGAACAAAAACAATTTGCCTTAAACATGTTTTCCAAACAGGAAACATCGCCAGGGCAGGTTCAATTTCAGAATGGGGCTCAAGATGAATAAGACCAAGGTGTTCCATACCTTGCCAATTTAAATGAAAGCGAACTGTGAATTGTCATCAATTTGTCATAGATAGAAAGTTCTTACGATGAAACATAATATTTCAAATCCCAATCATTTATGATCTTACGCTAGAGCCAAAGAAATACGCAAAATAACCATACAAATTTTTAAGTGCTCATCTTACTAAAGTAGGGCAAAATTCTGAGTATGGCTTTATCTCTAAAAATAAGACCTCGAAGAAACCGAAAATCCCATACAGTGCGCGAAATGCTGGCAGAAACCAATCTAACCATAGATCAAATGGTGTTGCCGGTCTTCCTCACCTCAGGGACAAAGAAAAAAGACCCTATTGGAACCCTCCCAGGGATCCATCGGTACTCTGTGGATGTGCTGATTCAAGAAATGGATCGTTGGGTAAAATTGGGGATTTGCTCTTTCGCTTTATTTCCGCAAATTCCAGATGATTTAAAAGATCACACAGGGTCCGAATCATTAAACCGCTCAGGCTTATTTCCAAATGCCATTTTTGAAATCAAAAAAAAATTTCCTGAAGTGGTTTTATTCACTGATATTGCTTTGGATCCCTATTCTTCCGACGGCCATGATGGAATTGTCAAAAACGGTCAGATTCTAAATGACGAAACAGTGGAAGTTTTAGCTCAAATGGCCATTGTCCAAGCCCAAGCAGGGGCTGATTACGTTGCACCATCGGACATGATGGATGGTCGCATCGGAGCCATTCGGAACTCTTTAGACAAGGCCAAATATACTAACACAGGTATTATGGCTTATTCCGCAAAATATGCTTCGTCTTTTTATGGTCCATTTCGAGATGCCCTTGGTTCTGCGCCAAAATCAGGAGACAAAAAAACTTACCAAATGGATTATCGCAATCGACGAGAAGCTTTGCGAGAAGTCAAATTAGATATTCAACAAGGCGCTGATATCGTCATGGTGAAACCGGCGCTTTCTTATTTAGATATTATCCGCGAAGTCAAAAATTTAGTTGCTGTTCCTGTTGCGGCTTACAATGTGAGTGGTGAATATGCCAT
>JBKCTJ010000235.1:0-24946 GCA_046318875.1 Pseudobdellovibrionaceae bacterium
CCAGGGCCACCGCTTTTTCCAATTGCAATTTTGATCCCTGGGCAAGCATGAACCATTTCTCTTTGTTCTCTGGAGTAATCACACTGCAAATGCGATTTGCATTAGAAACTGAAATAGAACCTGATTGAATTTGTTCCTTAAGCCCTGGAATAATTAAGGCCTTCTTTGCAATCTTATTGTAGATACTTGCAACCTCCCTGGATAAGTGAAGTTTTCTAACAGCATATTCAAACAATGAATTGCAATTGAAATAATAAAAACTCCTCTCAACCCAAACCTGTTGTAAAATCTCAATTAAATCGATTTCACTTCTTTTGTAAGTTGCAGCAACTTCTAACGCTTTTTCATGCAAGCGATCGTGTTTTGAACTATGGGTTTGGTTAGGTTTTGCCCGATGAATGTGATCGTGCTTTGACTCGGATAATTGGTCATGAGTTGAAACATGGATTTGAACATTCTTTGAATCAGATAATTGATTATAGTTTGACCAAGATAATTGGTCACGTTTTGACTCGTGTATTTGATGATGCTTTGAAGTTTGATTATTGCTTATGTTTGCTTGAAAACTATTTCCAATTATTTTGTCGAATGCATGATTACAAGATTTCATTTCACGAAATTTCGCATTGTCCATTGTACGGTTTTCCATTTCAAAGCCCCTTGTTTCAAGAAACATATCACACATTTTCAAAACTGATTTTAAGGATGACGGAGATGTTGTTGTAACTCTGATTCTAAAGGATTAAGAACCTGTTAAAGACAAAAAAACGACTGAATTTAACAAAACAATTTAAACCAAAAACGTTCGTTAAACACAGCTCAATTGTGAAATGCAAAAAATACGTCAAGTATTTTTAAAAACAAATTTTGTTGACGCAGCATCGCTATCCATCGTGCCTGACGTTACTCGAAAGAAGATTTGCTTTGTAAATTCGTATCAAATATTTATCTGAAATATTTATCTGAAATGTTCCTAGTCCTTAAACTGTTGTTTCATTAAAATTAACGAAGGGCCCAAGATCAATGCCTGCTTCAGCACAACACCATGAATTGTTCTAGGCTCAAAGTCATGCAAGTCTTTGGATATTCAAACTTGAGGCACATTAAATATAAATATAATGTGTTTATAAAAATTTGAGATACATTAAATATAAGCATTATTAGTTTATGCAAATTTGAGATAGACCCTCAGAATCGATCAAGGTTGATACAGGTTTTGAAGAGTCATGGGCGCCATCGCCATCGCCATCACAAAACTGGATGCCAGAAGGCATGAAGATGAGTGTCCTGTTTTTATTTTTGTGAGCTCGCATTCATCAGGTTTGTTGCTATAATGAGATACTGGTTCCACTGTTCGTCTTTGGGAAATTGACTTAGATCAAAATCAGGAACTTCTTGTTCCAAAGGTTTTGCTAGGATTGTTTTTAAGTCTTCGACGGTTGAGATGTTCATATCCATCTGACTCATAAGCTTTTTCTGAAGCTGTTGCTCGGATTTTAAATCGGGATACTCATCGATGACGAACTGGACTCGCTGATGATGAAGGGTATTTAACAAGGGAAAAATTTCTGCCAATTTTTCTTTCGAATATTGAATTTGTTTTTGTTTGTAGACGGCCGCTTGTTTTTTTTCGACATAAAACCCATAACCGAAAAGACCCAGTCCTAAAGCGAAAGCTAGGATTATCATCAACATTGTTTTTTTAGGACTTCTTTTGCGAGTCATGGCCAAGAGTGTGAATGATCCGAAAATATCCATCAACCTTTTTTCTTGAATTTCGATTTCTATTGATTGAGCATGAATGCTTGCATAGGACGTGAGAATGAATACAGAGATTGTTCCCACTTTAGTGGATTATGTTGGCACAATATTATTTGGCTTAGCTGTGCTTCATACGTTTATCTGTTCAAAGTTGATGCATCTGTCGCACCAATTCGACGAGGGTTCTGTCCTGCAATCTGTCTTTCATTTTTTAGGTGAGGTCGAAGTTGTGTTTGGTATTTGGGCAGCAGTCTTTTTTGTTTTTTTAACTTTTCATTTGGGCCCTGCCCAAGCAAATCAACGAATTGAATCTTTGAATTTTACGGAACCTCTTTTCGTTTTTGTCATTATGGTCATGGCTTCTTCTAAGCCAGTTTTATTTTTTGCAAAAACTGGTATCAATAAAGTCAGCGATTTCTTTTATGGTGTTTTTAAAGTCCACGGGACCCTTGCAGATTTTTTTGCTGTCCTTGTCGTGGGTTCATTAATGGGAAGTTTAATCACAGAACCAGCGGCAATGACTGTTTCGGCTTTGCTTTTGAATTCGATGATTCATAGTGAAAATAAAAAACTTCTTTACGGCATGTTGGCCGTGCTTTTTGTCAATGTGTCCATCGGTGGGGCTTTGACACACTTTGCAGCACCTCCAATTTTGATGGTTGTTAGCAAGTGGCAATGGGATTTCTTGTATGTCTTTGATCATTTTGGTTTGAAAAGTTTGTTTGCGGTCTTGGTGAATTCAGCATTATTTTGTTTTTATTTTCGAAAAGAAATTAAGCGCAGCTGTTCGCCACTTGAGCGTTCGGGTTCTAACACTCATATTCCTTGGGTCGTGGTCGGGGCGCATCTTTTCTTTTTAACTTTAGTCGTTGTGAAAGCTCACTATTCGCATATTTTTTTCGGTCTGTTTTTGTTTTTCTTGGGTCTAACAACGATCACTAAAAAATATCAATCGAATTTGCGTTTCAAGGAGTCTTTGCTTGTTGCGTTTTTCTTGGGTGGAATTATTGTTTTTGGCGAATCTCAGAAATGGTGGCTGCAACCATTGTTAAGTCAAATGACAGAAGGAGCTCTATTTTTAGGGGCAATCGGTTTGACAGCGGTAACGGATAATGCGGCGTTAACTTATTTAGGTTCCCAGGTGGAGGGCTTAAGTGAAAATTCAAAATTTTCATTGGTGGCAGGAGCCCTGGCCGGCGGTGGTTTGACTATTATTGCCAATGCACCGAATGCTGCGGGTTATTCGATTTTGCAGAAGAAATTTGGCCAAAATGGGTTAAACCCATTTTATTTATTTGCGGCAGCGCTGATGCCGACTTTAGTGGCAGCGATAAGTTACTGGTTCTTACCTTTTTAGAAGCAAACAAAAATTAAAAAGGCTGTTCTTGCGAACAGCCTTTTTGACTCACTTACAAACTGTAAGTTGAAGCAGCGATTACTTCGTAGCGCCTTCTTCTTTTTTCTCTTCAGTGTGAGCATGACCTTTTTTAGCCATTTTCTTTTTTGCTGGAGCAACTGTTTCAGCAGCTGCTGCTGGAGCAGTTGGAGCTGGAGTAGTCGCAGTAGGTGCTGTTGGAGCAGCTGTTCCGTGACCAGCGCCACCGTGATTATTTGCAGAAGCAACAACACCAGCAAAAGCGATAGAAAGAACGATAGTTAACATTTTCATAAGACCTCCTCTATAATTGTCTTGAGAAAAAGGTACTCCCTCGCCTTAAACCTGAGATGAAGGAGACATTAAAAAAAATTAATGAGCCTGTTTGATAGTATCGCTTTAAGATTCGAGGGCCTCAGGGATTTCAAAAATAACTTTAAATTGGGTGAGTTTGCCTTCTGATTTGACGAAAATTTTAGCAGAATGTAGATTTGCAATTTTTTGACAGATCGCCAGCCCTAGCCCATGTCCTTGGGTTTTTCCGGCTACGGAATTTGCTCTGTGGAACCTTTCAAAAATCAGCGGAAGATCCGCCGAAAGAATGGGTTCACCCATATTGACTATGGTCAGTTCAACGGTTTGATGAGTCCATGCAATTTCAACTTGAATTGTTGAGTTTTCAAAGGAAAATTTAATCGCGTTTTCTAATAAATTATAAATCATGTGGAAAACTAAATCCGCTGCACCTAATGTCGGTTTTCGATGTTCTTCAGCACCGATCATTTTAAGCTGGACTTGATTTCGTCTTTTCGATGCAAGGCGCTCAACCCTCTTCACAGCGTCAGTGAATATTTCATCGATAAAGATTTCATTAATAAAAATTTCATCTTGTTTTAATTGATGAAAGCCAGCATCCACTCGAGCTAGCAACAACATATCTTGAACAAGACGAGTGAGATGGTCGACTTCATTCAAGAGTCCATTGAGTTGCTGAATAAATTGACGAGTATTGTCTTTATTCAAACCTTGAGGGTTTTTCAGTTGTTCTTGATAAGATTTCACAGCAACTTCCATTTCCCCTTTTAAAATAGTCAGGGGAGAAAACAATTGATGTGAAGCTTCGGCAACAAATCTTTCTTGTGATAAAAAGGCTTGCTCCATTCGCGAAAGCATTTCATTTAAAGTCAAAGCGAGGCTTTGGATTTCATCGCGAGCTTGGGGAACTGGAAGTCGATGGGACAATTCATCGGGTTGAATTTTTTTTGTAGCATCAATCATTTGCTGAACTGGTCGAAGCGCTCTGGAAGCAAAAAGGTATCCTAAACCCGTAGCTAGGATGAGAATTAATGGAATTCCAATCTGAATGAGGGACAGCCGCTTCGTAACTTGGGCTTCAAGCAAAGTTAAAGGAACAGCAATTTGCAAGAGCAATTGGGGTTTTTTGTTTTCGTCCAATGGAAAGGAGACCATTCTGTAATTTTCAGCTTCAGCTTGGGGAATGCGAGTTACATCTGCAATCGTCGCAAAATGAACATCTTTTCCTTTCCAAATTTCATCAAAAGCAGGTTTATAGGGTAATCTAAATTCTCCGAAAGCACCAACTTCAGCCAAAATTTTCCCTGAGACATGGCGTACGGAAATCAAAGCAGTTCCTAAGGGGAAAGGAAGGATTTTTCCATTGTCTAATCTCAGTGGAGGGATGGCTAAATCTCCCGAGGGCATCAACTCCACAACATCGGAGACGTCAACTGCGTAATTGTAGAGTGCTGTATCAAAATCTTGTTGAAGGACTTTCATCATCGAAAGGAATGCAAGGGAATTGAAAATCAGAGTTGCAAGACCAAAGACAAAAACAAGAATCAGAGTAAGTCGGAGTTTAACTCCGATTTTCTTTAAGAACATAGCCAGTTCCCACAAGGGTGTGGATGAGTTTGATCGGAAACGGATGATCGACTTTTTTTCTGAGCAAGTTCACATAGACATCAATGACGTTACTTTCAGTATCAAATTGAATATCCCAAACATGTTCTGCAATTTGGGCCCTAGATACTGGCCGTTCGATATTTCTTAAAAAATATTCTAACAATGAAAATTCTTTGGATGTGAGGGCAACATTTTTATTCGATCTCAGCACCGTGCGCTGAATCAAATTCATTTCAAGGTCCCCGTATTTTAAGAGCGAGTTCGTTTCATTTCTCGAGTTTTTTCTGCGAAGGAGGGCTCGGACGCGGGCTAAAAGCTCATCAAAAGAATAGGGTTTAGTCAGGTAGTCGTCGGCACCCGCGTCCAATCCATTCACTTTATCTTTTGTTGTAGAAAGTGCTGTGAGCATGAGAATCGGGCCGCTGTAACCATCGCGACGTAAATGTCTGGCCGTATCAATTCCATTTTGATCAGGCAGCATTAAGTCGAGCAGAATCAGATCGTATTCATTTTGGGATGCTAAAGCTTCGGCAGAAAAGCCACCTTCAGCAACATCAACGGCATAACCTGCGCCCTGTAGGCCCTGTTTTAAAAACTGAGACATTTTTTGCTGATCTTCGACGACAAGCATTCTCAAAGCGTCACCTCAAAAGGGGTTAAAAGTTCTAACGAGTTGCTTCGCAGCAGAAGTGAACCAAAAATGTCGATTTTTTGCAACTTTAAGATTAGGGTATCAAAAACGAAGAGGTTCTATATGAATTTAGGTTGGACAGAAATTCTCCTTATTGGTGGCATTTTACTTCTTCTTTTCGGGCCATCCAAGCTTCCTGGTCTTGGAAAGTCCATGGGTGAAGCCATTCGCGGTTTTAAAAAAGGTTTGAGTGAACTCGATAGTAATCTCGACAGTCATCTCGACAGTGAACTTGAAGCCAACAAAAAGCCTGCACCTCAGCGCCAGCAGGAATCGCAGCCAACTCGTGTTGTTGCACCTCATCAGGATAGAATTGAAGCTCAGACTCAAAACTACGGCGAAAAAACTTCGGTAGATCAAGCAGAACACAAAGAAAAAAACCAGTCTTAAAAATGGTGAAGCTGACTCAAACAGTTCAAAAGGGTGGTTGCGCCGCAAAAATTGCTGCCGACGAACTCAAGAATATTCTTAAACAAATTGAGTTTCCGCCACGTCATCAGACTCTTTTAATTGACGGTTCCACCTTCGACGACGCAGCTGTGGATCAGGTTTCTGAAGAAATCGCTCTCGTGCAGACTTTGGATTTTTTTACTCCCATCGTTGATACGCCTTATGCTTTTGGAGAAATCGCAGCGGCCAATGCATTGAGCGATGTCTATGCCATGGGCGGCGCACCCAAAACAGCCATGGCTATTTTGGCTTTCCCCTTGGCAAGCATGGAGTCTTCAGTGATTGTTGAAGTCCTCCGAGGCGCAAGCGCAAAAATAGCCGAAGCAAAAGCAATGTTTGTCGGTGGACATTCAATTGACGATGACACTTTGAAATTTGGTCTTTCAGTCACTGGCTACGTTCATCCAAAAAAGATTTGGAAAAATTCAGGAGCTAAACCTGGCGATCATTTGATTTTGACAAAACCCTTAGGAACGGGCTGCGCTGCTGCAGCTTTGAAACGAAGGGAAGTCACAGAAAGTGACATTGAAAATCAACTTCGTGGAATGGCGACATTAAATAATGTCATCGACTTTATTTCTGAAACATTCAAAGCTTCAATCCATGCCGCGACGGATGTTACGGGATTTGGACTGATGGGACATGCCTTACAAATGGCCCAAGCATCCCATGTCGAACTAGAAATTGAATTTAATCAGCTGCCTTTGTACCCGCGGACCATAGATTTTTTGGAAAGAGGCTTTTTGACAAAAGCTCATAAGTCCAATCGTACCTATGTTGAAAGATTTTCTGAAATGTCTCTCTTATCAGAATTGCAGAAATTGATTTTGTTTGATCCGCAAACAAGTGGTGGATTATTGCTGTCTGTTGATCCATCTCATTCAGATGAACTCCTTCGCGAAATTCAAAACGGTTTTTCCACTGCAAAAAGAATCGGCAAAGTGAAAAGAGGGCTGACTGAAAAAGTTCAAAGTGAAATTTTTCTTAAGCTCATTTGATGGATAAAAAAATGGGATTGTCGCTTCCCCTTCTAGAATATCACCTTGAGTCGATGGACAATCCTTTTTGTGAAAGTTTGCTTGAAGGCAAACCAGTAGTTGATGTGCGCGCGCCAGTTGAGTTTGCCGAAGGAAATATTCCAGGCAGTATCAACTTACCTATTTTAAACGATGATGAGCGACATGAGATTGGGATTTGCTATAAAAATTTGGGCTCTGCTGCGGCTATTGCTCGTGGCTACGAACTTGTTTCGGGAAAAAATAAAGAAAGAAAGCTGGCTGCTTGGACTCAGTTTTTAAGGCAGAACCCCCACAGTTTTATCACCTGTTTTCGCGGAGGGCAGCGTTCCCAGATTTCTCAGAAATGGTTAGATGAAGTTGGTTTTCATGTCCTTCGGCTTGATGGCGGCTACAAAAAAGCTCGAAAGTTTTTCATTCAAAGTATCGACAGTTTTTGTAAAACTTTTCAATTGGTGGTTGTTTCAGGAAAAACAGGAAGTCATAAAACAAAACTGATTCATGAGCTCTCGCCCTTAAAATGCACTTTGGATTTAGAGAAAATAGCATGTCATCGAGGCTCAGCCTTCGGTCAGATGGATCAACCGCAACCCGCCCAAGCACAGTTTGAAAATGAGCTTGCTGTTGAAATGCTCCGATTAGTTCGCTCGAGTCACCATCATCCATTTATTTGTATCGAAGATGAAAGTCGCATGATCGGAAAATTGACCCAGCCTCAAGTGCTGTTTGAGCTCTTGCGAAATTCACCTGTTGCGATGCTCGATGAACCCTTGTCCGTGCGGGTTCAAAATATTTTCGAAACTTACATTTTGCATTCCAAAATTGGAAAATTTCTAGAAGAACCTACAGATATTGAGCCAGCCCTGGCTACGTTCCAAAGTTTTCAACAATCGGTCCATTCCATTTCAAAAAAATTAGGTGGAGAAAAAACTTCCCTTGTTTTGGGCCTTCTTGAGCAAGCAAAAAAAGATTTTGAATCCAGTGGGCAACTGGAATTGAATTGCGTTTGGATTCAAGAACTTTTGGAATCTTATTATGATCCCTTGTATTTAAAAAGCCTCGAGAAGCGAAATCCTCAAGAAAAATTCAGGGGCACCTATTTCGAAGTTTTGAATTGGTTCGAAAATAAAATCAACAAACTGCCAGATGTCAGCAAAAATGAAATGTAAATTCCAGGTTTAAGTGCTTCTTGAAAAAGAAAAAATGCAACGATGCTTGAAAAGACTGGTTCGATTAGTTTTCCACAGCTCATCAAATTCACGTTCATGAATCGAAGCAAGTAGGTGAACAAAAAATGTCCCATGAGCGTTGGAATGAAGACATTCCCCAAAATTGCAATCCATGTGATCGACGGGTAGTTGAAAAGTGGAATTTGAAATACGAGGCAGCTTCCTAGAAACAAAAAGCTCGTGATGGCGTAAATGGTGCTTGCAAACTTCAAATTGGAAACTGTTTTGCGTATCTCTCGACTTGTCAGAACGTAACCGCAGTAAAAGATGCCAGAAAGTAGAGCGGAAAAATCGCCGAGAGTTTGATTTGATTGAAGCGTGTGTTCATTCAAATCCTGCCACAGTAAAATGAGCAAACCTGCAAAAGCCAAAGGGTAGGCAAAAAATAATCTTTTTGGAAGCGGAACATTTAGAAATTTTGAGGCTATGACAGCTATAAATAGAGGATTTAGCGAAAAAAGAATCATGCAATTTGCAATTGTTGTCTTTTGAGCTGCGATAAAAAAGGTCCAGAGATGTCCAAAGAAAAAAAGTGCGGATAGAGCTGACATCGCCAGAAAGGGAGTCGTCTCGGTTTCGTTGAGAGCTTTGTTTTTCCTAGAAGTCCAGATTAGAAAGGGTAGCAGTACTAGAGTCGAGATGAAGAGTCGCCAAAATCCGATGGCCAAAGCAGGGGCATCGGCCAGTCTGACAAGATTTGCAGCTTGAGAAAGTGAAAAAATTGCTAAAATATACAAAAGGGAATTTCTCAAGGGACCTACTTTTTTCTTGCACAATTCATGGTGATTGGAAATAGTTGAGTGTGTCGTCGACGTTTAGTCACGGAAAACATTGGTAAACAAAAAATAAAAGGACAGGTGAATTCAGAATGAAATTCTCAATGAACAAAAAAATGACAGGAATGATTGGTCTACTTTTTGTGATCGGCTTAACAGCTTGATGTGACAAAAAAGTAAAACTTGATAGCGATGTTAAAAAGTCTAGCTACACGATTGGAATTCAATTCGGTAACAACTTGCGAGATCAAAAAGTGACTATTGATACAGAAGCATTCGCGATGGCATTGCGTGATGCTGCAGAAGGTAAAAATCAACTCACTCAAGATGAAATGAGAGACGCTCTTCAAAAATTACAAGAATCTGCAAATGCGACTCAAAAAGCTGAAGCAGAAAAAAACAAAAAAGAGGGTGAAGCATTCCTCGAAAATAACAAGAAAAATGCAAATATTAAAGTCACTGCAAGTGGCCTGCAATATGAGATTTTAACAGAAGGCACAGGAGCTATGCCAAAAGCTACTGACCGCGTTGTTGTTCATTATAAGGGAACTTTGATGAATGGCGAAGTTTTTGATTCATCCTACGATCGTGGTGAGCCAGCAACATTCCCAGTCAGTGGTTTGATTCCAGGTTGGACTGAAGCATTGCAGTTGATGAAAGTTGGAAGCAAAGTAAAGCTTTATATCAAGCCTGAATTAGCTTACGGCGAATCCGGACGTCCAAAAATTCCACCAAATTCAGTTTTGGTTTTTGAAATGGAATTAAAAGACATTGCTAAAGATGCTCCTGCTGCTGCCGGCGCGCCAGCTGCTCCAGCAAAGAAAAACAAATAGGTTTAAGATTTAATGGATCAATTTGTTTCCTCGAAGCCAAAGTTTTTTGAGTTACAAAATGATCCATTGACCGAATTTTTAAAAATTTATAATCACGCAGAATCACAAAAAGTGCCAGACCCCCACGCGATGGCTCTGGCGACCATAGGATCAGATGGAAAACCCTCAAACAGAATTGTGTACTACAAAGGCATGGTTCGAGAGGGTTTTTCTTTTTATACCAATTATGGCGGCCGAAAGGCCCAGGACCTTGAAATCAATTCTTCTGTTGCCGCAACCTTTTTTTGGTCCCAACTCAATTGGCAATTTCGTATCGAGGGTCAAGCAGTTAAATTAACTGAAGAAGAAAGCACGACTTATTTTCATTCAAGACCCCGTCTGAGCCAAATCGGTGCATGGGCTTCGGATCAAAGCCATGAAATTCCGAACCACCAGTTTTTTATTGATAAAGTGACTGATCTGGATCGAAAATTTGAAAATGAAAGTGTTATTCCTTTGCCTCCTTTTTGGGGTGGCTTTCATATTATTCCTTTAGAACTTGAATTTTGGTTCGGCCATTCGAATCGACTTCACGAGAGATACGTATTCTCTCGAAAGACATCCAAAAGTCCATGGACACGGTGGATGAGGTCACCTTAAACAGGAAGTCTTGATTCTTTTCTTGCTCCTTGCTCCTCAAGCCTAAATCATGTGAGATTAAACGAAATTAACAATAGTATTTCCTCCTATGTAGGAAATGGAGATTTTATGAAAAGTATATTGGTTTTGATTTTAGCATTTTCTTCTTTCGCTTCTGCAGATGTTCTTGAGTGCACTGCTGGCAGTGAGAAGCGTCAACTCGAAGTAGCATCTATCGAAAAAGGATGTGAATTGAAATACACAAAAGCTGGAAATGTAGAAATTAAAGCGACTCAAAAAAATGGCGAAGAAAAGTGTGTTGAAGTTCGCGAACGCATTCAAAAAAAACTTGAAGGTGCAGGTTATACTTGCGCTACTGCGAAGAACTAAGTTACTCGGTCATTCAAAGGCATTTTTATTAAAATAAAATGCCTTTGAATTGGATTGCCTGTCATTGTAGCGCAGGCGACATTTCGAAATGAAACTAGTGAAGGGCTTGGGGTGATACTAAATCAAATTCTGGAATTTCAATATTAAATGTCTGCCCAGTTTCGTCTTCAAACTGGTAGTGACCTTTCATTGAGCCATAAGGCGCTTGCAGTGGACAGGCGCTTTCGTATTCAAACATTTGCCCTGGATTAATTTTCGGTTGAAGGCCAACCACTCCAGGTCCGCGAACTTCTTCAATACAACCCATGGCATCTGTGATGACCCAGTGGCGATTCAAAAGCTTGGCAGCAGTTTGCCCGCGATTGTGAATTTTAATTCTGTAGACGAAAAAGTGATAACCTTGTTCAGGTCGTGACTCGGACAAAATATATGTCACTTGAGTTTGAATATCGATGCTTTGAGTCGTTTCGTGTTGTACGGGCATTCCCTGTTTGTGCACCTAAATTTTAATCTTTTCAAGTTCAAAAATGACAGGATAGTGATCTGAAGGCAGATTGAGCTTGGCTTCCATATTTTGTGGAATATCAATGGGAAAGCCGAAGTCATCCTTGTAGCGATAAACGTGAGCAGAATTTTTTTTGAAATATTTCTGAGCTAAATTTGACAAAAAGCAAAAATCAATTTGTCGTCCCTCAGTTTTCATGGGACTTCGAATCTGATAATAAGTGCTTCTTTGTTCCTGAGGCACTTGGGCAAGTTCCAAAACATCCATTAAATCCGTCGTCGAATAGATTTTTTCAAATTCCGAATCCGTATTGAGTTTGCCAGCATTTCCATTGAAATCACCGCTCACCACGATGGGCGTATTTGGATTTTTAGTTTGGAGTTCTTTGTAAATTTCAAGCAGGGTCAGTAATTCCGCTCGGCGTCGTTCAAAGCCTTGTGGATCAATGCGTTCAGGATCAAGGCGAGATTTGAGATGAGTCAAAAGAATAATTAAAAATGGTTTATTCACATCTTTCGTAAATAAATGCAATTCCGACACATCCCGGGAAAATTTATGGCTATGCTGTGGTTTGACCGAGCTGCTGTTCAGAGATTCCCGCTCATGGGGGTATAAATAATGGATAGGTCGATTTTTATTCGTCTGCAAATCGAAATAAAAATTTTGATTTTTTTTCACTAAAAAGCCCACATCAATATTGCGGTCGGAATTGCCTTCAATAATGGCAGGAGAGTACTCGGAATTCAGAAAATATTGATTTAAGTGATTTAATGATTCAGGACCGCCCACTTCACAGAGCATAATGATCTGTGGTTTCGTCTGCTGGATCATCATCGCGATTTCTTTTAATTTGCGCAGTGGCTTGTTTTCATAAACCGATGTGGATAGAGTTTGCCATTGTGTTTCGTCAAAGTTCAAAAATTCAGGCGCAGGAGCTTTGTCAAACAAGAGAAAAAGGTTTTCGGCGTTGAAGAGGCAAAATTTCAGATCAATTTCAGAAGACCAAGTCATTGCTTTTCATTTTATGGAGTAATGTGCCAAAATCACAATTTAAAAGGAGCATTTTCATATGAAATCTTTGCTTGACAGCGTACAGCTAGACTCACCCGGAAAAAAACGCGCATTAAAGACAGTTCATCCCCAGGCATCAGTCTATGTGCTTGGTGAAGCCGAGAAAGATTTTGGCCAGCATGTTGTTTCTACGAAGTCTCATGTTTGGCAAACGGAAGATCTTTTGAAAACCAAGTCTTCATTGGTCCATTTTCAAAATGAAGATGGAATTACTTTTGTAGTTTTTTATCAAAAAACCAACTCAGATTATGGTTTTTACCGAGACGCCGCAGGTTCAGTTTTATCTTCTTTGCGTTTGCAGAAAATTGCCAGTGCCGGAATTGTTTTCAAAGGACTGAGTGCAGATCAGGAGCTTGGCTTTTTAGTGGGTCTCGATTTAGCTGCTTATCAATACCGCAAATCTGAAACGAAGAATCCTTTCGAAGATTTTCCAGCTATCAATGTTTCCGATGTGAAGCTTTTAAAAGAAGCTAAGGCCATGGCGAAATCAATAAATTTGGCTCGTCATTTAGTGAATTTACCACCGAATCTGCTTTTTCCTTCAGCTTTCGTTCACCAGATCAAGGCCCTCAGTTTTTCTAAGGCTTCAAAAGTTGAAGTGTGGAATGTTGAGCGTTTGAAGAAAGAAAAAATGAATTTGCTTCTTGCGGTTGGGAAAGGTGCGGAAAATCCACCTTGTTTTATTCACATCCGCTACAGACCAGTAAAGATGAATAAAAATTCCCGGCCAATCGCTTTTGTAGGAAAAGGGATTACCTTTGATACGGGAGGTTTGGATATCAAGCCATCAACAGCTATGCGCTTAATGAAAAAAGATATGGGTGGAGCCGCCAGCGTTTTGGCCTTGGCTTATTGGGTTGATCAAATGAAGTACGATAGGCCCTGCGATTTTTACCTGGCTCTGGCTGAAAATGGAGTTGACGGCAAAGCTTTTCGACCAAGTGATGTGATTGTTTCAAAAGCAGGTTACTCCGTGGAAATCGATAATACAGACGCCGAGGGCAGGCTTGTTTTGGCGGATGCGCTGTGTGTTGCCGTGAGCCAAGTAAAAAAAGACGAACCAGAGTTTGTGATTGATGTCGCGACTTTAACCGGTGCCATCAAAGTAGCTCTGGGAGCTGAAGTCGCAGGGTTGTTTTCAAACAATAATAGTTTAGCTGATGAGCTCCTGAAATCTAGCGAAAGATTTGATGATCAAATGTGGCGCATGCCATTGGTTGCGAAATACTTTCAGAATTTGTCTTCTCCTTTTGCAGATTTTAAAAATTCTGCTGATGGATTTGGCGGGGCAATCACTGCCGCCCTATTTTTGGAAAAATTTGTTCAAGGAAAAAACTGGGCCCACTTGGATATCTATGCTTGGGCAGATCGTGCCAACGGAGCGATCACATCTGCTGGTGGAAATGGACAAGCTGTTCAAGCTTTGATCGGATTTTTGAAAAATCGCCAGTCTTGAAACGCATCGTCATGATTTGACGTCATTTTTTGAATCCGAGGAGAACCGTTGATCCCAGGACTAAAGTTGGTTAACGTAAGTTTTCGAAGGACGTGTGCATTTGCTTTATATTTTCGCAAAAGATCTGATTTTAGTTCCAAAAAAATCGGAATCCATATTTTTAAAGACCTTCGCCTTCTTGTGCATGGCATCCTTCTTTGGATTGCCTGATGCCTTTGCTGCCAATGTTTCGAAAATTGAAATTGTAGGAAATCGAAAAATTGAAACCGATGCGATTCAAGTCAAATTGAAAAGCAAAGTGGGCGAAGATTTCTCAGAAGAAACTGTTCGAGAAGACATTAAGATTTTATTTAAAACAGGCTATTTTTCCAATGTCGAAGTTGAAAGACTCAACGACAGTGGCAGCGTCATGCTGAAATACAGGATGTCAGAAAAACCATCAGTCACTGAAATTGTTTATGAAGGTCAGTCGGAAATCAAGCAAGAAGATTTGGCTGAAGTCATTGGGATCAAGCAATATGAAATTCTAGATTTGGCCAAAGTGAAGGAGTCTGTTGAGAAAATTCAAAAGCTCTACGAAGACAAAGGCTATTTCCTAGCAAAAATTGAAACTGAAGTGAGTGACATTAAAGCAGGCGAATCAGTCAAACTGACTTATAAAATTGAAGAAAATGACAAAGTCAAAGTTAAAAAAATCACATTTTTAGGAAATGTCAAAATTCCTGAAGGTGAATTAAAAGGAAAAATCAGAACCAAAGAAGAAGGTTATTTTTCGGGTTTATCCAGTTCGGGTCAATATAAACAAGAAATGTTTGATGTTGATGTTCAGATCCTCAGATACACGTATTACAATTTGGGTTACGTCAAAGCCAAGATTGATCGTCCGCAAGTTTTTGTTTCTCCTGATAAGCGAAGTATTTATATCACCATCGAAATTGATGAAGGCGAGCAGTACACTGTTGGGAGTGTTGATTTCAGTGGTGACATTTTATTTCCTCTGGAGGAAATGTTCAGTACAATCAAAATTGCCAAAGACGAAATTTTTGCCTTGAATGTGATGCAAGAAGATCAAAGTGCTCTTCAAGCGAAATACGGCGATTTGGGTTATGCGTATACAAATGTGATACCAAAGACTCGCTTCCGAGATGACGAACGAAAAGTGGATCTGACTTTCGAATTGGACAAAGGAAATAAAGTTTATTTCGGTAAAATCAATGTTGTGGGGAATTCAAAAACTCGGGATAAAGTCATCCGGCGTGAACTGAAAGTCCTTGAAGGTGAGTTGTATAACGAAACTCGTCGAAGAAAATCTTTAGAAAATATTCAGCGCCTGGGCTTTTTCGATGAAGTGAGCTTCAAGACATCAACTCCGAATGACAAACTGGACATCATGAATATCGATATCATGATCAAAGAGCGCAACACAGGGCAAATCAATGTGGGTGCTGGCTATGGAAGTTCCCAGGGCTTTACAATGCAAGGTTCTGTGAAACAGACAAATTTTTTAGGGCGTGGTCAAGATTTGGGTGTCAGCTTAAGTATCTCGGGGAATTATCAAGTCTATGATGTCAGTTTTACCGAGCCTTACTTTAATGACACTGAATGGTCTTTAGGGGCTAGATTTTTTCAAAGTAACAGTTTGGGGTCATTGGATTATGATGAAGCGCGAGTGGGTGGGTCAATTTTCACAGGTCATCCCATCGGGGAAGACACGCGATTTAATTTAAACTATTCCTACACGGATATTTACTTAAGCCCTGTTTACGATACTGCGAGAAAAAGATACGTGACTGATTATACGCTTTTCGATTTGAACTCAGCAGAAGGTCAGTCAGGCGCAATCGGAATGAGTATTGAACAAGACACAAGAAACGATCGATTCAAGCCATCGAAGGGCATGTTGACTCGCTTGAGCGGCAGTCGAACGGGTTTTGGTGGAAATTTAGAATATTATCGTTTGGGTTTTGATTTTAGGTATTTTAAAAATGTTTTTTGGGACGTTGTTTTCAGAAATTCGTTTTCCTATTCCCGCGTTGACTCCACAAATCCTACGAAAGAACCACCATTTTATGAACTTGGATTGTTGGGAGGTCCTTATTCTTTGCGTGGATATAGATATCGCCGCGTAGGTCGAATGGCTTTTTCAACTCAACTTTACCAACAGTTTATTGCGGATGGTGAAAAACCAGCGGATGCTCGAGAGAGAGCGATGCGCTTTTACGGTGGAACACAGCAAGTGACTTATCAGGGTGAATTACAGTTTCCCTTGATCAAAGAAGCAGAAATGTACGGCGTGACTTTTTACGATGTCGGGCAAGCGGAAAATCAAATTACAGATTCCAAATTTTTTTCCGATGTGGGTTTTGGCGTGAGGTGGTTTTCGCCCATTGGCCCTTTGCGTTTTGAATGGGGCTTTCCTTTAGTTCGCGATCCGGTGTACCATGAAAGCGTTGTCTTCGAGTTTTCAATTGGGACACCTTTTTAATATAAATTAAAAATTGTTTTACCGATGGGTTTTAATGTTTAGTGAAAGGATTAAATAATGAATCTAATTAAAGTATCGACTTGGGCTTCGGCTGTTTTGGTTTTGGTGACTTTGACGTTCTCACAAGTTTCTGTTGCTCAACAAAAAATTGGCTTAGTTGATGTTCAGCGGGCTCTGAGTTCTGTTGCTGCAGGCAAAAAAGTTCGGACAGATATTGAATCTGAACGAGATAAGCGATCAGGTGAGTTTAAGAAAAAAGGCGAAGACATTGAAAAAATGCGACAAGATATCGAGAAAAAACAAGCTGTCCTCTCTGAAGAAGCCATGAGAAAAAGACAAGCTGAATTTCAAGAAGAAGTGATGAAGTACAGAGCTTCTTTTGAAAAAGCCAATCAAGAATTCATCAAAAAAGAACAAGACATGATGAAGCCTGTGACGGACAAAATGCGAAAAGTAATCGACAAAGTTGCGAAGGCAAAAGGGCTGAATGTGGTTATTCATTTTGAAGCAGCTTTATTCAGCGATGGTTCAGCAGATGTTACTGATGATGTCATTAAAGCTTTCGAATCTGAAAAATAAACTCTATGTCGATTGCAGCCAGCGCGAAAGTTCATCCCTCCAGCGTGTTAAGTCCTGATGTTGAATTGGGTCCCGATGTTGAAATTGGTCCCTACTGCTTGATTCAAGGTAAAGTCAAAATCGGTAAAGGGAGCTTTATCGAAGGTCATGTTACTGTTGGATCGCGCTATGGAATCGTGGAAATTGGTGAAAATAATCACTTGTGTCCAGGTGCAGTTATCGGTGGTCCACCACAAGATGTTTCTTACAAAGGCGAGCCCACAAAACTGATCATTGGAAATAATAATGTTTTCCGTGAGTTTTCTACGGTCAATTTGGCTTCGGCTAAAGGCGATTGCAAAACTGTCATTGGGAATAACTGTTATTTAATGGCTTATGTTCACGTTGGTCATGATTGCCGACTGGGAAATAATGTGATCATGGCCAATGATACAAATCTGGGTGGGCACTGCGAGATCGGAGATCATGTGGTCATCAGTGCAATGTGTGGATTAAATCAATTCACCAAAGTCGGCAATTATGCATTTATCGCCGGAAGCAGTATCGTCAATAAGGATATTATTCCCTTTTCCCGAGCACATGGAAATTATGCTTTGATTCGCGCCACAAATAAAGTGGGTTTGTCTCGTGCAGGCTATAGCCGAGAAGAAGTAGCTAATATTCATAAAGCTATACGTATTTTAGTGATGGGTTCATTGACTGTGGAAGAGGGAATTTCAGTGATTTTAAGTGAATGCCAGCCCGGCGTTTTAGTTGATGAACTGATTCAGTTTATCCGCACCTCGAAGCGAGGAATTGCTTTAAATCGAGGTTCAAACTCGGCCGAATAGGAGTGCTCTCATGACGCCAAAGCAAAATATAAAAACAGCCGTTATTGGTGTAGGGTATTTAGGTCGATTTCATGCTCAAAAACTGAAACAAATTCCTGGTTCAAATCTTGTTGGGGTCTTTGATGCTTCTGCTGAACAATGTCAAAAAGTGGCAGTCGAATTAGAAGTCAGGGCTTTTAGAAACATCGAAGAATGTTTGTCGGAAGTTGAAGCTGTTGTCATTGCGACTTCAACGCCCTTTCATGCTGAGATTCTTTTGTCTGCAATCAACAAGGGGATACATGTCCTTGTTGAGAAACCTATGACTGAATGGGCTAAGCAGGGTGTGGAGCTTGTTGCTTTAGCTCAAGAAAAAAATTTGAACTTGGGTGTTGGTCAGATTGAACGTTTCAATCCTTGTTTTCAGTGGTTGAATGAAAATCTTTTTATAAAGCGGCGTTCCTCTGATTTAGAGAAAATTTTGGCCGTCGAATTGTTTAGATTGGCACCCTTCCGGTTAAGAGGCGCCGATGTCAGCGTCGTTCAAGATCTTTTAATTCATGATGTGGATTTAATGTTGTGGCTAATGAAAAATCAACCAGTGAAAACAGTCGCACTGACGGGTAGCAAACTCATGTCAGCAAAGCTTGATTTTGTTCAAGCTCATTTAACTTGTGATGGCGTTCCATTTTTTATTCACGTCAATCGCACAGCTCCGCAAATCAGTCGTTCAGCAAGAATTATAACAAATCAAAGAGTCCTTGAAATCAATTCACAAACCCTGGAAATTCAAATTTCAACTTTCAAGAGGCCAACAGATGAAATTCCTTGTGTGATTGAAAAGATCCAAATTGAAAAAAAGGATGCGCTGTTGTTGGAAAATATGAATTTTATTCATTCCGTATTAGGTACTGAAACACTGCTGTGTCCTGGAAGTGATGGGTTAAAATCCCTTCAACTGTGTGAATCCATCGAGACAAAAATTCTTCAGAGCTTATCATGAATAAATCCATTATGATTGTTGCGGCGGAAGCATCGAGCAGCCACTATGCACTGAAATTGATGAGAGTCTTAAAAGCCCAAGATCCTGAATTAGAATTTTTTGGCGCAGGTTCAAAAGAGATGGAAGATTTCGGATTTGAACGTTTTGGGAAATCCGAAGAAATGGCTGTTGTGGGAGCTTCTGAAATTTTTAAACACTTTGGTCATTTGAAAATGGTTTTTTATTCTCTTTTAGAAGAAGTTAAAAAAAGAAAACCTCGTTTCGTCATACTGATGGACTACCCCGAATTTAATTTGTACCTTTCGCGAAAAATATTTCCTTTGGGTGTTCCTTGTTTTTATTATATTTCTCCTCAAGTCTGGGCCTGGCGACAAGGACGTGTCCAAACGATTAAAAAATTCTGCAAAAAAGTTTTTTTGCTCTTTCCTTTTGAAGTTGATTTTTATTCTAAGCATTTGGTGCCTTATGAATTTGTTGGGCATCCTTTGTTGGATGAACTGGATCAACAATTGATTGATCCTGGGCATTTGCAAACAATCAGAAATCAGCGAGGGATATCAAAGCAAGAAATCGTTTTGGGTTTAATGCCAGGAAGTCGACGAGGGGAAATCGAAAAGTTATTTGCAATTCAGCTTGAAGTTGCTTCCAGGCTTTATAGAAAAATACCCAATTTAAAAGTTTTGATTATGGTGGCACCATCAGTTCAAAAGGAAGATTTACATCCATATCTAAACGATATGAAAATTCCGTTTATGATGATTAAAGACGATCCGTTCCGCATGATTGCAATGAGCGATTACGTTTTAGCTGCTTCAGGAACTGCAACTTTAATGGTGGGCCTATTAGAAAAGCCTATGGTCGTCATGTACAAAATGAGCAAAATGACGGAATTATTTGTGAAAGCCTTTGTTCGTGGAGTTAGGTATTTTTGTTTAGTTAATTTGATTCTGAAGGATGAAGTCGTGCCAGAGCGAATGCAAAGTGAAGCCAATTCCGATGTATTGGAGAAGCTTCTTTTTGACATCATGACTTCTCCTGAACGCACAGAGCATATTCGTTCACAACTTCGTCAGTTAAAATTACATTTAGGCGAAAAGGGTGCAACGGACCGCGTGGCGAAGTCGTTGCAGGAATATTTACAGTGAACCGATTTTTGGGCGCAATTCCCGGAATTGATTTGCCCTGGAAAGCGGTTTCAGAAATCAAAAATCAGCTTTATGATCATTCATTCCTAGATTCGTTTTATGCGAATAAACCGACCTTAAGTATTGGCAATTTAACGATAGGTGGAACTGGTAAAACGCCTATCATGTTAGACTTTGTTCGATATTTTGAAAATGATTTTAAAATTGCTGTGATCAATCGTTCTTACGGTGGAAGTTTAAAAGAGCCACTGTGTCTGGACCTTGCAAATCCGAGATTTAAAACGGAAACCCATCTCACCACGAGTCTTGTTGGTGATGAAGCTCTGTTGCTCCAAGAGGGTTTCAAATCGGCTTCAGTCTTCACGGGTCCATCAAAAAGCCAGACAGCTCAGTTTATTTCTGAAAATGGTCACTTTGATTTTTTAATCGTAGATGATGGATTTCAACATCGAAAGCTTGGGCGAAACTGTGACGTTGTAATCTTGGATGCGACGGAACCCACGGAGTCCTACCAATGTTTTCCGCGGGGACGGGCACGAGAATCTTTTTCCTCATTAAAGCGTGCCGATCTTGTTTTTATAACAAAAGTGAATTTGGCTCCGACAATACAAGTACAAAAAATTTTAAATTGGATTGAAATGAACCGGAGCGAACAGGGTGTTCAAAATCCACTGCAAGTGTTTCAATTTGAGTTTTTGAATGATCGCATCGATTTGGTGACTTTGCCTGGATCAGATTCAATAACCCAAGGTAGGAAAGAAGTCCCATTGAATACGCTGATTGGCCAAGAAGTCACTGCTGTTTCTGCCATCGGGAATCCGGGGGCTTTTGAAAAATCCTTGAAATTACTGAATCTCAAAGTGAAAGAGCATTTACGATATCCCGACCATTATCAATACACGAATCATGATTTAGTCAAAATTATCGAGAAATCAAAAAGTTCACTGATCATGACTACGGAAAAGGATCTAGTGAAGTTCCGTGAGTTAAAACTTCAGGACCCGATGGATCTTTTTGTTTTATGTTTGAGAGTTTCTTGCTTAACGGAAAAATCAAAATGTTATCAATTGGTCTACGATCAAATGCAGAACAATTTTAAACAAAGGATGCTGCCTTCATGACAAAGGGAAAGGTCACAGGATTTAAAACAATTTTGCTTTTCCCTTTCTATTTGTTAGGATTTTTTGTCTATTTTAACGTTTTGTTTTTTCTTCGAGTGGCGTCTTTATGTTTAGGAATTATTTTTTTTGATATTTTGAGGTTTCGTCGACAGGTCGTCCTGGATAATATGAAAATAGTCTATCCTAAAAAAGATCTCGATTTTTTAGTCCCCCTTGCAAGGTCGTCGATCATTCGTTTCTGTGAAATTTTTTTAGAATTTTTTAAAATTCCATTTCTGGATGACCGTTGGATCGAACAGAATGTGGTCTTTGAAGGAGTCGAAAATTTGAGGCAGGCTCAGGCTCAAAAAAAAGGGATTTTAATCTTGAGCTTGCATTTGGGCAGTGGGGATTTGGCCTGTTCTGTTATCACACGAAAATTAATACCAATAACGATTATCACTAAGTTTTTTAGATCCAATTGGTTGAACGAAATTTGGTTCTCTATTCGTGGCCGCCAGGGTGTTCAGTTTATTGAGCCCCATGGGGCAAAAACTCCCTTTGATATTTTAAAATCTTTAAAGGCTCAGCGAGGAGTGGTTTTTGTTATCGATCAATTTATGGGAAGACCCTATGCCGTGGTGACAAAATTTTTTGGAGTGGAGACGGGAACTGCCTATGGGTTGGCTTTATTTTATTTAAAAACTAAAGCGCCTGTACTGCCAGTTTATTGCTACAAGGGACCAGCTGGAAAATTACATATCGTTTTTGAAAAAGTACTGGAACTCGATGGATTAATCACCGAGAATAAAGAGACTAACTTGGTCGTGCTGACTCAGGAATTCAATCATTGTCTTGAGCGCATTATTCTGAAGCAGCCCACAGAGTGGATGTGGATTCACCGACGGTGGAAAGAATACGAATGAAATGGATTTTAATTTGAAAAAACAATATTATTTTTTGAAATTAAATCTTGGATATATTTTTGTTCTGCTCATTTTTGCGGGTTGCAGTACAACGTTTTTAAAAGTTGAAAATGAAGAAAAACTTAAAAAATATGATGAGTTTGAAAACTTTGTTCAAATATCACCGCCGGTCACAACAGAAACTGCTCCAGTCGAAAATCAAGAAACCCCTTCTACTCAGCAGCCTGTAGGTACCTCAAAAACCAACAATGCAAAAACCAAGACTGCTACTTCAAAGAAAGCAGCAGTGCTGCGTGAGAAGAAAAAATCCAGAGCCCAGATCGTGGTGACTCATGATTCAGAATCCAGTTCCTTTAAAAGACAACCCGAGTTTGAAGATGATACTGGTTTTTCTGGAAGGCGCCCCCTTGTGGACCCCTTTCGAGTTGGTGAAGAAGTTGTCCACGATGTTCGCTATTTTAAAGTTCACGCAGGAACTATAAAATTTAAAGTTGAGCCCTTTGTTCAAGTGAATCAACGTAAAGCTTATGCTTTTGCTTACGAAATTGAAACGAGTTCACTTTTCTCGAATTTTTACAGTGTTCAAGACAGAGCAGTGGTTTTGGTGGATTTCTTGGAGCTCATACCAAGAGTTTTTACACTTCATGTGAAGGAATCTGCTCAACTGAGGGAAGCAAGATCTTTTTTCGATTTTGAAAAACTGAAGGCAACTTACTGGGAAAAAAAATATACGAAAAAAAATGGGCATGAAGAAAAAAAAGAAGAATGGGATATTCTTGAATATTCACAAAATGTTTTCAGTGCTGCTTTTTATATGAGGACCTTTCAATGGAAAGTAGGGAAAGAAATTGCTTTCCGTGTTTCCGAGAATAAAGAAAATCTGGTCTTTAAAGGAAAGTGTATCCGCCGGGAAACCTTGGACACTGATGCGGGGACATTCGATGCCGTTGTGATTAAACCTGAAATTGAATTGCAGGGAAAATTCAAGCCTGTCGGAGATATTTTCATTTGGCTTTCCAATGATGATCGAAAGTATATTCTGCGCATTGAAAGCAGTATAAAGATCGGGACCTTGGTCTCGCAAGTGACCAAACTGACTCCAGGAAATTAAGCCTTCGTGCTAAGATGAATCATGGCAATGATTCAATGTCGATTTTTTAATGGGTATAAGCCCTGCTCTAAAAACGAAGTATGCGATCAATCATGTCCTCAGCAAGATTTGCTGACTCAGAATATTTTGATTGTTCATCTAGGAGCCATTGGTGCCGTTGTCCGCAGCACCAGTTTGTTAAAAGCAATCCATGAAAAATATCCTAAGGCTCGTCTTCACTGGGTAACTGAAAAACCAAGCAATGAGTTGTTGCGGAACCATCCGCGCATTGATCGCATTTGGACAAATCAGTTTTCAGATATTGTTCAATTGAAAAATTTTGTGTTTGCTGCAGCTTTTGTTATCGATAAAGACCTTCGAGCCACAGGTGTAGTTAAGGAATTGAAAATCAACCAAGTTTTTGGCTTCACTGCAGATCCGATTTCAGGAGCTATACTTCCGGCCAATGTTGAGGCAAGGGAACTGTGGCAAATTGGCCTTTCGAATCATATTAAATTTAATGTGAATCAAAAGTCCGAAGCCAGACTCTTGCATGAAAGTCTTCAATTGGGGGTCTACCAAAGACCTGAGTATGACTTGCCATTGACTGCGGATGAATCGGTGGAAAGCTTGCAAAGAAAACGACTATGGAGTCAGCAGGGCCATCAACTCATTATTGGACTTAATACTGGCTGCAGTGCTGTTTTGGCTCAGAAAAAATTCGCCGTCAGTGTTTGGGTCGAAGTCATTCAGGCGATATGGCAAAGTGATGTCATCGCTTTGCAAGAAGCAGAAATTGTTTTGCTTGGTGGAAAAGAAGATGAATCTAGAAATGCTGAAATTGCTTCTCAGTTTTCAACTCATGATCTGATTGCTAGTCCAACTCAAGGGGGCTTAAGAGACGGTCTCATCAGTGTGGCTTCCTGTGATTTGATTATTTCTGGGGACAGCTTGGGCTTGCATATGGCCATTTCACAAAAAATCCCTGTTGTCGCTTGGTTCGGTCCCACATGTGCTCATGAAATTGAGTTCTATGATAGGGCTGTGGTTGTGAGGTCAGAACATGCTTGCTCTCCATGCTGGAATAGGGACTGTCGAGTCGCTAATAAATGCAATGAGGAAGTGGACATCGCAAAAATTGTTCAGGGGTGTCATCATCTTTTAACTCAATTTTTTCCGAACCGTCTTCACACAGAAAATTTAATACAGTCAGACCCTAAATTGAGTTATCTTTGATTTATCGGAGTTGGCCATTATTCAAAGTATTGTTTTTATTCAAACAGCTTTTTTGGGAGATGTTCTACTGACTCTTCCAGCTCTGCGACATTTGCGAAACAAATATCCTGGGGTTGCAATCATTTTCATTTGCAGAAAGGGTCTTGGCTCAGTTTTGAAAAAACTGAATGCTATTGAAGATTATTTTGAAGTTGAGAAAGGTGTTTCCGCATCCTATCAATCTGTTTTAATGGCCCTGAATGGCAGAAAATTTGACCTTTTGATCACTTCTCACGAAAGTGTTCGGACGAGTTTATTTGCCCGAAAAATTCAAGCCAAACAGAAAAGAGGACCAAAGACTTTTCTGAATTTTTTTATTTTTGATGAGCGAATTCAGAAAATAAAATATTTGCCCGAGCCTCTGCGTATTTTGCAATTTTGTGAAGTTGCAAGTTTGGTCGAAATTCCTTCTGATCAGATTTAACAACTTGAAAAAAATC
>JBKCTJ010000236.1:0-1241 GCA_046318875.1 Pseudobdellovibrionaceae bacterium
CACCCCTTCGTGACCATTCGGTACCGGTATGTGTCAGGGGCTATCCATCTTAAATCAATTTTGTTTTTAACCCAAAAGTTTCAAAGCCAGACCTGGCGTTTGATTTGCCTGTGATAAAGTTGAAGTTGAAGCTTGCAACAAGATATTATTTCTCACTGATTCAGAACTTGCTTGTGCAATATCAGTATCTCGAATTCTAGAATTTGCAGCAGAAATATTTTCATTCATAACTGCTAAATTATCAGTTGTCGATTGCAAACGATTTTGCAAAGCTCCAAGATTCGCACGAAATCCATTAACAGTGCTTTGTGCGTCGTCGAGTGCAGCTAAGGCGTCTTGTGCTCCCGTTTTCGATGTAAAATCGAGGCCATCAACACCTAAGTTTGCAAGTGTAGCATCTGTTTCACCAGCCATATAGGTGATTCGATCCTCAAAATCTTTGTTGTTAATGCCGACTTGGAAATCATATACATCTCCACTGCCATCAAGCAAACTTGTAGTTCCAAATTTAGTTGTCTGTGCAATACGTTGCATTTCTTGTTTTAATTGTTGAACTTCTTTATCTACCATGACTCGTTCTTTATCTGAAACTGTATCCGAAGCAGCTTGGATTGCGATTTCACGTAAGCGAGTGACCATGGTTGAAATTTCGTTCAATCCACCCTCTGCTGTTTGAACCATGGAAACACCATCATTCGCATTTCTTCCAGCTTGTGTGTAGCTCTTCATTTGTGACTTTAAATTTTCACTGATTGCTAAACCCGCAGCATCGTCAGCTGCTTTGGTGATACGCGAGCCTGAAGCTAACTGTGCGCTTGTTTTCTGAATATCACGTTGTGAGAAAATCAAGTTTCTATTCGCAGTGATCGCTGACATGTTCGTTGAAATCCTCATTCCCATTGGGAACCTCCGTTAAGTAAGTTGTGCTAGTTGAGGGGTCTTTCGACCGACTCGAAAGACCCTCCACCGTTGTTTGACACGTTGGACTTTTACCGCGCTTTTCAACTCAGACACTTTTTTGTGATCTCGTGCAGTCACTCACTTGATCGTGCCTTTCGTCTACTTGACTCGACAGCAGTCCTAGGTACACCACACCTTTCGGCCCAGTCTGGAAAGGCTAAAGTCGATGTCCTCAGATCTGGACCTAAGTAATAAACAAACGGTATTTAAGTCTGGGTCTTGGGGATGTTTTTTGATGATTTTGCAGACCTAGGTCGAGCTTTCTGAAGATCAAAGTCTTG
>JBKCTJ010000237.1:0-5508 GCA_046318875.1 Pseudobdellovibrionaceae bacterium
ACCCAAACCTGCTGCAAAATTTCAATCAAATCGATTTCACTTCTTTTGTAAGTTGCGGCAACTTCTAACGCTTTCTCATGCAAGCGATCGTGTTTTGAACTATGGGTTTGGTTAGGTTTTGCCCGATGAATGTGATCGTGCCTTGACTCGGATAATTGGTCATGAGTTGAAACATGGATTTGGGCATTCTTTGAATCAGATAATTGATTATGTTTTGAAGCATGGATTTGAGAATTCTTAGAATCAGATAATTGGTTACGGTTTGACTTGTGTATTTGATGATGCTGTGAAGTTTGATTATTGCTTATGTTTGCCTGAAAACTATTTCGAATAATTTTGTCGTCATTATAATTACAAGATTTCATTTCACGAAGTTTGCTATTATCAATCGTATGGTCTTCCATTTCAAAGCCCCTTGGTTCAAGAAACATATCACACATTTTCAAAACTGATTTTAAGGATGACTGAGATGCTGTAGCAACTCTGATTCTAAAGGATTAAACGCCTGTTAAAGACAAAAAACTACTGAATTTAACAAAACAATTTAAACCAACAACGTTCGTTAAACATAGCTCAATTGTGAAATGCAAAAAACACGTCAAGTATTTTTAAAAACAAATTTTGTTGACGCAGCATCGCTATCCATCGTGCCTGATGTTATTCGAAAGAAGATTATCGTTGGAGATCCATCTCAAATACTCATTCCAAATACTCTTGGTGCCCAAATTGTTATTTCATTCAAATTAACGAAGGGTCCAAGATCAAGGCCTGCTTGAGCACAACACTATGAATTATTCTAGACTCAAAATCATGCAAGTCCGCGAGCACATCAATCAAGACGCCTCAAATCCAAAGATCAGCGACCTGCAGAAATTTGTGATCGCACCAAATCGTTAAACTTTTGATCAAAGCGAACTGCAAATTGTACATCATTTCAGAGTGAGAGAAATATGTCTCATTTTAAGTCAAAAAACGAATCAGAACGAAACGCTTTAGGAAGTCTTTACGGCACAAGTGTTGCGATGGTCATAAGTCAGAGGTGTTTATGAACAAAACTTTTAAAAAACTTTCCCAAATCGCGGTTCTGATTACTTTGATGGTGGGCGCAAACGCATTTGCGATTGATGATTCGATGATTTTTGAAAACATCGACACTCAAAATGCACTTCATAAAGAGATGCGAAACGGCCAGGAAGATTCCCCTGAAATGAAGGGCGCCCTGGACAAAAAGATTGTGGTTGAAGAGAGATCAACAACAATTGCTTCACCCTCAAATGACGATATCTTTAAGTTTGAAAAAGAAAAATCTTCAAAGAAAACTGTGAAGAAGTTTAATCAAAAAAAGAAGGAAACTTTGGCGCAAGAAATGCGTGATTTGGTCGACTAGACTAGACTAGGCTAGGCTTACTGGCCAGATTGACGAAGCGGACTGGCGAACCAGAACCAGAACCAAAAACTTTCTTTTTAAAATCAAAACACCAAATGTTTTATTTACTTAAAGGCGACTTTTAAAGGCGACTATTTAAGTCGCCTTTAAAATTTGTACACGGGATTTTCTGTCATTGGCCCGTTAAACAATCAATCTTCGCAGCTCCTGCTGTGAATACACGTAATCTGCGTAAATCATTGTATTCATGACATTTCGATGCCCCAAGGCCACTTGAACTAAACGGATGTCCTTAGTTTTTTGATATATTTGAATGGCAAAAGTATGCCTTAGGGAATGAAACTTTTTCTTAATAGGGCGATAGTTTTCCCAGATTTGATAAAGTCGGGCATAGGAAAAATCAAACAGTTTTACCCCGTCGACGGTCTGGGCGTACCGAAGGACTCTTTGAAAAAGCATAGATTCAATTGGAATCTCCCTGTCGTTGGAACCCTTGATTCCTTGAATAAAGATTGTTTCGTCGTAGGCGTTCAAATCCCCGATTTTAAGATTTAAAAGCTCCTGGGCTCGGGCTCCTGTCCTCAGAGCCAAAAGGATTATCAAGGTATTCCTTGGATCTTGGGTTTTGAATTTATCCATCAGTCGAAGGAGCTCCTGGACTTCTGGCTCCAGCAAATACTTGTTTTTATTTAAAGAATAACGACTCATGCAGATTCCCTTCTGCTTTAATTTTCAGCAATAAATCAAACCAAAAAATGCGATGCCCAAGATCGAATTTTAAGTAATGCGGCGCATAATCAAAAAATTCAAACTTATTTTTCAGGTCTATCAAAAAAAGTTTATCATTTTATCTAATTAAATCAAGTATTTAATACTAAATAATATAACTATAAGCTTGAGTTAAAATTGAAAAAAGCCCAGGAGGAATAACCCAGCATCAAAAATTCAACATTCTCGGGCCATTTCAATTACTTACGCAAGCGCGACAAAAGCCCGAAAATTATCTAACTAGTAAATCACAACTATTTATATTGCCACACACAATATAAATCTTGTGAAATGCAATATATGGAAACAGAATTTTTGCCACCCAGTCCTGAAGCAGACCTCGAAATCGGGGGCTCATCCGGGCGTTCAAAATCTTCAAACCGCATGCTTTATGAAGCACAAGTTCAAGCAATCCAGCAGCAAATTGGGGGTCTTGAAGACGTCCGGCAAAAGCTTGGTTTATCACAACGAAAAATTTGCCAGTTACTAATGGTAGATCCATCAGCATGGAATCGGTGGACGGCAACGCAAGAAAACTCGGCCCCACCCCATGTTTGGCGTTCGCTTCAATGGTACTTCGCATTGAAAAAGGAAATTCCAGGTTTGAGCGAAAACTATTTTTTAGGACATGAACGACCTGTGAGGGATCGAGAAATTCAAGCTTCAAAACTGAAGCATCAAGCATCTCAAATGAATGAAGTCGTTTTAAGAATTGGCTTATTGCAGTCTGAATTAAGTTTTTTGAAGAAAGAGAATGAAGTTTTGACTCTAGAGTTTCAGCGATATCAAAATTCATTTCATCAGGCGACAACTCAGAAGAAAAAATATCAAATTGTTGCGTTCTCGTTAGGCATTGTTTTGATCGCAGCAACGATCTGGGTTTTGAATTGACATTTTCTCGAAGGAAAGTAGAAACAAACAGAGTATTTATTCGAGTTTGCGACGCATAACTGCTAGTCTTTCTTTGTCTTTGCAAAGATCATTTTGGCTGCGTTTGAAATGCGGAATATTCAAGGGATAAAAGCAG
Source organism: Pseudobdellovibrionaceae bacterium (assembly GCA_046318875.1). Lineage (GTDB taxonomy): Bacteria > Bdellovibrionota > Bdellovibrionia > Bdellovibrionales > Bdellovibrionaceae > JBKCTJ01. Next base: position 3,183 of record JBKCTJ010000237.1, read on the forward strand.
CGCCAGATTCGCACCAGGAACTTAAACCGGAACTTAAACCAGAATTTAAACCAGAAAGAGGATGAAACGTGGGAACTTTTGAAGTCATTACAAAGTACGGTGGACACGAAGAAGTTTTGTTTTGCCATGATGCAAGCGTGGGATTGAAAGCAATTATTGCGATTCATAATACAGCATTGGGACCAGCCCTTGGCGGAACCCGCATGTGGGATTACAAAACCGAAGATGAAGCATTAGTTGATGTCTTGAGACTTTCTAAAGGGATGACTTATAAAGCTTCAGCTGCGGGTTTAAATTTGGGCGGGGGGAAAGCTGTCATTATTGGAGATCCGCTAAAGCATAAAACTGAAGGCTTATTTCGAGCTTTTGGACACTTCGTGAATTCTTTAAACGGAAAATACATCACCGCAGAAGATGTTGGAACTGGAGTTCAGGACATGGAATATGTCTATATGGAGACTCCATGGGTGACTGGAATTCCAAAAGATTTTGGTGGGTCCGGTGATCCATCTCCTTATACTGCCCACGGAGTTTTAATGGGGATTAAAGCTTCAGCGCAGGAAAAATTAGGAACTTCAGACATCAAAGGAATGCGCATTGCCGTTCAAGGGCTGGGAAATGTCGGATCAAACCTCGTAAAGTATTTATCTGAACACGGAGCCATCGTTTCCGTTGCAGATATCAATCAAAAACGAGTTGCTGATCATGTGAACAAATTTGGCGTCAAAGCCATTCATCCAGATCAAATTTTATTCGAAGAGTGTGAAATTTTGGCTCCTTGTGCTTTGGGTGCCATTGTTAATGATCAGACAATGGGCAAGTTAAAATGCAAAGCTATTGCTGGTGGAGCAAATAACCAGTTGGCTGAATCCAAGCATGGAGATCACCTGCGCGAATTGGGAATTTTATACGCTCCAGATTATGTCGTGAATGCTGGTGGCTTAATGAACGTTTTTGTAGAATTAGAAGGCTATTCACCTGATCGTGCTTTTGATAAAACTCGAAAAGTATTTGATAATGTCACCCAAGTTTTCCAAATTGCAAAACGGGATAATGTAGGAACTCACACTGCCGCAGATCGTCTTGCTGAAGAGCGAATTGCAACTATTGGTCGACTTAAGCAGCGTCATCCTGGAAAATCAAATCGAGCGTTTTCAACTCTCAGAGAAGTTAACAATAGATAGATAGAGATAAGGTAGGAAATTAAATCATGGACGAGTTTCAAGAAAAATCCAGCCAGTTTTTAACAGATTTTGCTAAACCCATTTCCATAGGACTCGGCGCGCTGATTCTTGTTGGCGCTGCTTGGGCTGCAATCGATCATTTGCAGTCATCAAAAGAAAAATCGGCTCAAGAAAAATTTGCGCTGATTGACCGAAAATTTCAAAAAATTAAAGAGGGTTTTGATAAGGCTGAAGCTGATGGAAAAGCATTCGCTGAAGCAGTTAAAAAAGACCCTAAAGCTGCCGCACCGTCAACAAAAGTGAAGTCGGGTGATTTAGACAAAGATTATGGAACTGTGGTTCCAGAATTTGAAGCTTTTGTTGCTGGAAATTTAAAGTCTGGAGCTGGTGGATTGGCAGCTTTAACTTTATGTAAGATTTATGAAGAATATCAGAAGAGTGATCTTTGTTTGGCAGTTTTGGAAAAAATGTCTGGCATAGATGGCAAAAATTTTATTGGAATGATGTTGCAAACTCGTTATGCCACTGCACTGGCTGACAATAACCAATGCCCCAAAGCTCGCGACATTTGGATGGGTTTAGTGAAAACGGCTCCAACATTTATGACTCAAGAAATGAAATTGCGCACAGCTCTTTGTTTTGAACAAGAAGGTCAATTGGATCAAGCCAAAGCACTCTACACTGAAATTGGAACTGTTCGCGGAGCAAACCCTGAAGACGTTGCAGTCAAAGACGCTGATCGATATATGCGATATTTGCAATTTCGTGGTTCAGGCGCCCAAGTCGGAAAATTGGAGAAATAGATTTTGAATTTTTCTTTAAAGAATCAGTCTGGAAAATCAATTTTTTTACTTTTTATCATCGGGGCCATGATTTTTTTATTGGCAGGGTGCTCAACACCGAAAAAAACAAAGGCCTCTCAAAAAACTAGAAAAACCAAAGCTGTGGCTGCGGAAAGAATGAAGAAACAATTCCTTTTGCGAAATGTTTGGGTGTCAGATACCCTCTCGGCAAAAAATACTGGCTTTCGAAAGATCAATCGAATGAGCCCCTTGGTTTACGATCACTGGTTAGGTCAAGGAAACAGCATTGACGGCATTTCTTTACACGGGTCGGTGACATGTCGGGAAGTTTGGAACGTT
>JBKCTJ010000238.1:0-20561 GCA_046318875.1 Pseudobdellovibrionaceae bacterium
TTGTTGCAAGCTTCAACTTCAACTTTATCACAGGCAAATCAAACGCCAGGTCTGGCTTTGAAACTTTTGGGTTAAAAACAAAATTGATTTAAGATGGATAGCCCCTGACACATACCGGTACCGAATGGTCACGAAGGGGTGAATTGATCGGCTAGGATTTCTTCTCCGTTATCCTAGTCTTCCGACTCCTGAGAAAAATTAAAGTTTTTCTCAGGCTTTTCCGATGAAACTAGCATGAATATAAAAGGTCTTGGTGGAGCTAATTTGAGTCAGCCACCTCTCAGTCCAGTCAACAAAGTTGATCCGACCATTCGTTCGGACATAGCTCATGATAGAGACGCGAACGGACGACAAGATCCTAATGAACGTAAACAAGACCAAAGGTCCAAAGAACTGACCGAAGAAGAATTTGAAAAAGCGATGAAGCACTTGCAATCACTTGCTGTTGTACGAGAACATAAGTGGACCATCCATTCTGAAACAATCGAGAAAAGTCGTTTTCTTTTAGTGAAAGATAATCTGGGGAATGTCATCCGAAGAATCCCCGAAAGTGAACTACACACCTTGAACCTTTCCGACGAAACTGTTGGTAAAGGTCATCTGCTAGATAAAGCCGCATAAAAATTATTTATCTAAGTCCCAAAGTCCAGGACTGGCCTGACAGATAGACATATTATTGGCTCACAGTTTTTCTTTGATATCTGCGACACTAATTCTATCAAGGAGTATGTGTGGCGGGGGTTCGTATATCAGGCATGGCATCAGGATTACCGCCCGACATCGTTGAGCAATTGATGAATGCGGAAAGAATGCCCCTAAAAAACCTCGAAACAAAAAAGGCAAAGCTGCAAGACACAGAAAAACTCGTCGTTGAATTAGAAACAAAAGTCAGCGACATCAATAAAAATCTTGGCGAACTAACTAACACTCGTGGATTTTCTGATTTGAAACTGATCAGTGGTGATCCAAGTATTGTTGATGGAACTGTTGATCCGGAAGCTGTAGTCACGGGTGATTACGGAATCGAAGTTGTTCAGCTTGCGACAAAGCCTGGAGCAATGTCAAACGGCTTTCCCGACAAAAACGAAACTCAGGTTGGTGTTGGTTATATAAAGTTCGAAACAAGCTCTGGCACAAAAGAAGTTTATATTAATCCTGAAAACTCAACGTTAGAAGGAATGGCAACTTCAATCAACAGTGCAGGTTATGGTCTACGAGCTACTGTTGTTGAAGATCGTAAAGATAAAGAAAATCCTTTTAAGCTTTTGGTTACAGGAATAACGACTGGTGATGACAAACAAGTTTCATTTCCTACAATTTACTTTTTGGATGGAGACGAAGACTTCTACTTCGATCAAAATAGGCCAGCTCAAAATGCAAAAGTAAAAGTGGACGGATTTGAAGTTGAGGTTCCAGAAAACACAGTCACGGACCTCATTCCTGGCGTAACACTGAATCTTAAACAAGCAGCTGTTGGTCGTGAGATCAAATTAAATGTTAAAGAAAATCTAGAAACCATTTCTGGAAAGATTAAAACTTTTGTTGATTCATATAATGCAGCATTAAGTTTTATCCAAAATCAGCACAAACTATCAAAAGGACAAGACGGTAAAGAACGTTTAGGTCCACTTGGCGGAGACTCCATGATTCGCCAAGTTGAAAACTCTCTGCGAAGAGTAATTATGGCACCTCAATATAGCTCCGGTTCTCAGATTGCTCGAATTCAGGAGCTCGGGATTGAATTTACTCGAAACGGAACTCTGAGTTTCAATCAAGAAAAGTTCACGAAGGTTCTTAATGCGAATCCAAAAGGAATTGCCACCTTTCTTCGAGGGGACGGTTTTCAAACGGGTTTTGTGACAGCCCTTAAACGTGAGACCTCATTTTTATTAGGCACAAGTTTTGGCGCAATTTCGAATCGGAAAAAAAGTATCGGTGATCGCATTTCCAGAATGGATCAGCAAATTGAAAATAAAGAACGTCAACTGACGCGAAAAGAAGAGCAGTTAGTAAAAAAATTTGGTGATCTTGAAGCTAAAATGTCGAACTTGCAACGCCAAGGTGGCGCAGTCGCCGCAATGGCCGGTGGTGGGCAGAAGTAAAATGAAGAATAAAATCAAGAATGTTAAGTATTGAAATTGAATAAGGAGAGCAAATTACAATGAGCAACCCGTATATGAAGTACAAACAAACATCAGTTCAAAGTGCGAGCAAAGAAAAAATTCTTCTAATGCTTTATGAAGGAGCTATTCGCTTTACCAAGCAAGCGATCAAAGCAGCTGAAGAGAAAAAAATTGCTGATCGTGGAATGATGATCGGTCGAGTTTATGACATCATTATGGAATTAAACAACACCCTTGATCACAAAGTGGGTGGTGAAATTTCAAAAAATCTGGAACAGCTCTACTTGTTTATCATGGAAAAATTAACGCGTGCAAATATTACGGGAGATCCTGAACACTTGCGAGTGAGTTTGAAGATTATTGAAAATTTGCATGAAGGCTGGAAAGGCGCTGTCGAAAAAATTAAAAAAGATGAAGTACAAAACAAATAGAATCCAAATCCAAATCAAAATAAAAGGGGAGCACAGAATGAAACGATTAATTACTTTAATGAAAGAAAAAAATCATTTTCTCGAAAAGTACATGAATTTGAATGAGCGTGAAACGATTCACTTTCAGACAGGAAACTTTGATCGGCTCGAAGTTTTTTATACAGACCGCGAGCGTATTTTGGAAATTATCAAATATCTGGATGGAGAAATTGATTCAGAGCAAGCCATTCTTTCCCCCGACGCAATCGACCGAGATACCAAAGCAGAAATCGCAGCGCAGCTTGAAATCAAAAATGAAGTTGTGGATCAAGTGCTGAAGCAAGATTTAGACATTCTCAGTATGATTGACAAAGAGAAATCAAATATCATTCGTGAATTGCAAGACTTGAAGAAAGACAAAAAGGGAATTTCGGGATACAAGAGCTCTAAAGTCACTAGCCGTATTAACGAAGAAGCATAAGTTCTCGTGATTTCTTGGGCCCTGCCAATTTTCTGACTCAAATTTTAAGATTGAGTCAGAAAATTTTGCTGTTTTGGTCTGTATTCTGGTGTGGTTTCCTGACATTTTCGATTTAGTGGCATGGCACTTCCCTTGCTTATCTAAGACAGTATCTAAGATCTTAGTCGAGAAAGGCAAAATCGAAATGGAAGTTCAGCAGAATTTTACTGAAAGTTTGATCACCACTCCGAATTCTCCAATGCGGCCTCCCGTCAGCAGAGCGAATCCTCGTTCAGCTCCAGCGCAAGCACCCTCTGATGAGTTAGGAGTTTTATTAATAAATGTCCAAGAAATGATTCGTGTTCACGATTATAAATCGGCAGAACAATTATTGATTCGAATTCTTTTTCTTGATTCATGCAATTTATTAGCACTGAAGTGGACTTATCAAATTCATCTTGCACGGAAAAACTTTCCTCAGTGTTTAGTCATTGCCAGAAATATTCAAAAAATAAAATATGATTTTTCATCCTGTCTGCGAATGGCAAATTTGCAGTACCAGCTGGGAAATGATCAAATTGCTCTTGATTCATATTTCGAAGCACTTTCTGTTCTGGGAACAGAGGATGTTGAGCTTTTCTCAATCTATAAGAATATTGGAAACATCTATGCACGATTTGAAGATTTCGATGGTGCTGAAGAGTACTACAACAAAGCTCATACATTAAATACTAACTCAGATATTTTATACGTCAATTTTGGCACCCTTGCTTTACAAAAAAATGACGTGGAAAAGGCCAAACAATGTTTTCATCGTGCGATCGAGCTAAACCAAAAGAATTCTCAAGCATGGACTGGTCTGGGCATGATTTATCATCAACAAGCGGATTTTGATTTGGCTTGGGCAAATGTACGACAAGGCTTTGACTTCAATCACCAAAATAAAATCGCTTTGCAATTGATTTGTCAGTGGAGCCTCCATCAAGGTAAGTCTGATGAAGCAGTCATATGCTGTTTACAATATTTAGATCAAAACGAATTTGACAAAGACGTCAGCGGTTGGCTAGTTGAGCAGTTCGCGGCAAATCAAAATTTTGGATCTGCCTTACTTGAGACTGAGAAGCTAAGAGCGTTTTGCCCTGAGATGTCTCCTCAATTACTTAATGTTGTGAGTCACTTTGAACAACAGTGTGAGCAAAGGTCTCAATGGATTTAGTTGAAAAATTTGTTACTCAAGTCACAGAGAAAGACGATGTTATTTTGCTTGGCGCCGAATCAATTGAGCAATTTGAAAAACTGCGCAACAATGCTGGATCATTTTGTGTTCTCGAAAGAAAAGAGTCTGAAGTTCAAAGTCTTCAAAAGAGAGGTCTAAAGTCATTCTTAGTTCGAAGTATTGATGAGAGTTTAGAATTTTTTATTAGTGAAATAGATGAATTGAAGCTGCAGAATATGTTTGTGATTGTAAATCCAACCAGTTCTGATGTTGATTTAGAATTCTACCAGAAAATAGAGACTCTACTAACCGGCCGATCGTCTTACAGTTTTGAATTACACCTGACTTTGCTTGGACAGAGGAAAATTCAGGATTTAAAGAAAGCAAATCAGTTATTGCACTTGAATCAAGGCTTAGCAATAGTTGATCGAAACCAATTCTCAATTTCAGAGAAACATCTTTATTCTATATTGGACGAAATTTCTGGATGAAAATTTTAGTGGTTTCTTTGCTTCGTATTGGGGATTTGATTTTACATCAGGAAATCATTCGAAGTATTCGACGTGAACATCCCACCGGTCGAATTTCTTGTTTGATCAACGATACTGTTGTGGCTGCTTGTGACTTGATTCCTGAAGTTGATGAATGGATCATTTTTGATCGTAAAGACTTACAGAAAAAAATGAATCAGCGACAGCGTTGGATTTTTTTGCCAGTTCTCTGTATTGAAAATCTCATTCATGAATTGAAATCTCGTCAGTTTGATCAGGTCGTCAACTTAACTCATTCAGTTATTTCAGGACACTTTTGTGCCCTTTTGAAGTCAGTAAACACTGAAGTGAGGGGATTATGTCTTGATTCTGATGGAAAGATGATTCAGGATTTGTCTTCTGTTCAAAGGACCCAAGCGATGAGTTACTTTAATCATCAGTGGTCTGTAGAAAAAATGCCGCTTCTGCATTACACTGAAATACTTTCTCTAGTTTCTGGGTATTCTCTTGATCACTTAGCACCAACTCTGGAAAGAGGAAAAAAGTCATCTGTGATTAGTTTTCAAATTTTAACTTCGGATGAACGCAAACATTTTGATTTGGAAAAGTGGTTCGATCTGATTTTTTTCTTAAAACAAAAAATGCCTTCTTTTGAAATGCAGATTTTATGTTCTCTTGAAGAAGCGAATCAAATGGAAAAAAACATTGACACTATTTCTCAAAGAAAATTAGGTTCGGCTTTTCAAGGACTCAAAGTTACGGCTTGTTCATTATTTGAAAGTATTGAGCTGATTCAGCAATCGGCAGTTTTTATAAGCCATGATACGAGCCTTTTGCATTTAGCTGCGCGAACCGCAACTCCCATTGTTCAGATTAGTTTGGGTGCCAGTCACATCTATAAAACCTCCAGCATTTCCGCCGGTACAGTGGTTTTAACTGCACGAAGGTCTTGTTTTCCATGCGCGCACCAAGGGAGTTGTCATCTTCCCAAATTTGAATGTCATGAAGACATTCGCCCTGAAGATTTGCTCTCTGCGATTCAGTTCCAGCTTGAAAAAAACCAACATGAACTTCTGTCTAGTTTATCGATGGTCCAGATTGTCGACGGGCTATGGTGGCTACAAAATAAGAGCCAGAGGAACTTTTCAATCAAGCAAGCGTTGTATTTCAGTCTTGGTGGTCAGTTGCAAAGCGGACAGTTTTCGAAGGGAGTGTCGTTTGAATCAAGAAATTCAGAATCTTTTAACGCTACGATTGGATGAGCTTAAAAAAAGATTTCCACAATACACTTCAGCGGATACAAATTCAAATCCTAAAATGATTGCTGTTAAAATTCTTGCAGAATTAATCAAAGAACAAATACCAGGGGACGAGACTTCGAATGAAAAAACCTTATAAAATAGCAATTATGCAATTGTCCCGAGTTGGTGATATCATGATGATGTTGCCCTTAACACGGGCTTTGAAAAGAACTTATCCTGGTTGTCACATCACCATGATAGTTCGTGAAAAATACAAATCAGCTTTGGACCTGTTCGATATGATCAATGATGTGGTCACATTAAAAACACAAGATGTGTTGCAGCCGTATTTGGAAAATGAAAGTGATGTTCAACAGACCTTAGATAAAATTGAAGGCTTCATCGGTGAGGTCAAAGAGAAGCAAATCGATTGGTTAATCAATTTATCATTTTCCCCTGTATCGGCTGATTTCACTCATGCAGTGACTCAAAACACAAACACGTCTTTTTCTGGTTACAGTCGTTATCCCGATGGATACATTCAATTTTCAGATACTGTAGCCGAATACTTTTTTAATGAAGTGGGCACAAGTCGAAGTAATCAGATTCATCTGACAGAGATCTTTGCTAAAATGACTAGGACTCAATTGATCGAAGAAGATTTTGTTTGCCCGAATTTTGATTGCGCTTTTTTGCCTGAACAAAATTCGCGATATTATACCATTCACTTGGGTGCCAGTGAAGAATTCAAGCGAGCGCCCTTCATTGTGATTCAGAAGTCCATGGAGAAAATTCAAGACCTTGACCCAGAAATTGCATTTTGCTTTATTGGAACTTCAGATGAGTCTGCACTGTCGGTTCAAGCTATCGCATCTTTACCTGAAAGACTCAAAACGAAATGTATTAACTTGTGCGGTCAAACAAACTTAAAGCAGCTTTTGCATGTCATGGGGATGTCTTATGGCCACCTTGGCGGTGATAGCTTGCCGGTGCAATTGGCAATGCTTTCGAAAACTAAAGTTTTCCTGCTCAGTGCTGAAGGTACAAATTTTTTTGAAACAGGTCCATTAACTGAAAAAAGCATCGTGTACCGGTTTCAGGAAGACGAGGAAATTCAGAATCGGTTGCCTGGGCTGATTCATTGTTTTGTGACTGGGCAACAGACTGTGGTGTCCGATCCAATTTTCTATCCACAGCTAGGACTGATTAAATTTACAAATTTTCAACCGACGAGCGCTCATCACAAAGAGAGCTTACACCAGCTCAGTTGTTATTTGTATTTCAATGATGAGTTGCCATTAATTCACGATGCAACATTTGTTGCCGGCATTCAGCATTTGAATGAATCCCATTCTTTAGTTCTCGAACATATTCAGCTCGGAATTCAGAGGCCTGAAATGATCAATACTCTGCAAGCGATTTCCCGACAGGTTGATGCGATTTCAGAAGAAATTGCAAAATACGGAGATCATCTGGCCAAGGTCTGCCAGTGGATTGCATTGCAGAAATCGCAAATTGCACCGCAATCTATGGATAAAATGCTGAAGGCCTCTGTGTTGGTTTACGAAAGCATTTTGGGAAAAATGATCGAACTTCAGTCCTTGGGTGTGCCAATGAGTTATGATAACCAAAAAATAACCTTCAAGGAAACTTCATGAGCCAAATTTTCCTAATGAGCGAAGATGATCTGAGACGTCATTTTTCTCCTGACACACCGATTCGCAGTATTTGCGAAAGCCTTCAAAAAGAATTAGCCGATCGTCACTTGGTAATGACTAAGTTTTATTTAGACGGAAATTCCTTTGCTCCCGAAGAAGTTCAAGAGCTTTCAACTCAGACCCAAGATATCCGGTTTATTCAATATGAAGTGGTTTCAGTTGTTTCGATTGTCGATGAAATGACATCGGAGTGGGATAAAATTCTGCGGCAATTGATGACTCGGGTGGCACGCATTGCCAAAAAGAGTTCAGGTAGCCCAGAAGGTATTGCTCAAGAAACTGAAAATATTTTTGAGACATGCCAAGATCTGCTAGAGAGTTATGACAGTCTGAAAGTTTGTTTTGGTGATTCTGTTTTAGCACCATTTATTCAGGTGGATGAAGCTAAGAAAAAGATGCTTGTGATGACTTTGCAGCTTCAAGAAGCTGAAAAAAAGAACGACTTTGCAGAATGGCAAAAAATACTCAAGGTGCAGTTTGTCGATGTCATTGAACTGTGGCAGACTTTCTTTTATGGAATCCGCAAAATCTTCTTCTGATGAAATAGCAAAACTGACCACTGCTATTCAGCTCAAACAAGCTCAGATTGAAGTGCTGAAATTAAGACTTGATGAAACCATTACGGATTTGTCGGAATCCAAACAAACTGAAGTTAATTACCTCAGAGATCAAAAACATTTTGTGCATTTTTTGTATCAGTTGAGTTTAGCACAGCATCTGGAAGAACTGTTTTTGATCGCTTCTGAACAATTTGAAATGAATTGCGCAATGAAGCCACAAGTTTTCATTACGCAATATCAAAAGACAGAAGCTAAATTTTACGAAGTTCAAGGAAATCAAGTGCACGCCAAGTTTGGAGAAAGCCTTCAAATAGCAGCTGACTTTGGAATTTTATCTGAAGTAACCACACAGCATTTTGCAAATTTTTTTGGTCGACCCATGGGCACAATTTTTTACTTTAAAAGTTATCTTCCGACAATTCGTCGCTTTATCCCAGAATTAGAATTTTTCATTCTTTTTGAATCATTCCAGTCCGTGAAATCTGACGAAGTCTACGCGAAGCTAAAAAGCTACGTAGACGTGACAAGTTTGGTTTTGGACAGACAAATGCTCAGATACTATAGCCATGCTTATGTGGCCGCTTGGGAAAAGACTTTTGATCTATTCAAGGATCCCATTTGTATCAAAGATATGAACGGTGTGGTGATACGTTGCAACAAAGCTTTTCAAAAAAGATCAAACTTGATCGATGACTACGAAATTCAAAGTCATGAACTGATCGATCCAAGGACGAGGCAAATTAGAGCAAATATTGAATTATACATCAACAAAACAGAATTTGAAGATCTCAGAAAAAAACAAGTCTTGGGCGAAAAAATGACAGCTCTTGGAAAAATGGCTGGCAATATCGCCCATGAATTGAATAACCCCTTGTCTGGAATTCTTTCTATGTGCCAAATTCTCAAAGTTGAAATGGTTCAGGATCAATATAAAAAGGTTCAAGAAGATCTAGCTGAAATTCAGAAAGCCACTCTGCGATGTCAAAAAATTATTGCTGACTTGACGCAATTTTCCCTCGGTGGAGAAGACCTTACACAGGAATTCAGAACAATTATCGATCATTCTATTGACGTCGTGATTTCACTTTTAAAGTCAGCTTTGCGACGGCATCATGTAAAGATCAGCTTGAACACTGCCAATTACTGGGTAGATATTCCCACCCAGCTATTTCAGCAAGTGATGTTTAACTTGATTAACAACGCTTGCCAGGCCATGGAAGACGGAGGGAATTTAGAAATAAGCACCCATGTTACTGAGAGATTTGGAAATGAAGTTTGCCAGATTACGATTTTGGATTCAGGACCGGGAATTGCTGGTGATGTGAGGTTAAAAGTGTTTGATCCATTTTTTACGACAAAATCTAAGGGTGAAGGAACTGGGTTGGGTTTGCATATTTCAAAACTCATTGTCGAGAAATACCGAGGAAAAATTCATTTTGAAACCAATACGGGGTTAAGTTCAAAGACAAAATTTATCGTGGAACTTCCAGTGAAAGGAAGTATCCTTTGAAATTTTTAATTATTGACGATGAGCCTTTGATTCGAAAGTCTTTATCGCGAGCCCTGAATTCTAAAAACCATACTGCAATGGAAGCGGATACGGGAGCTTTAGGACTCGATCTTTGGTTGAACAGTTCATTTGATCTGGTTTTTTTGGATTTGGTGCTTCCGGATATGTCCGGGTTCGACGTTGTTCAGCGGCGGGGCGAATATACTGAAAAAGTGGTTCTAATGACTGCTTTTTCAAACGAGGAAAAAAATGCCATTACCAAAGTTCGACCAGATGGATTCTTGAAAAAACCTTTCCAGGATATTTTTTCAATTGTTCAATTCGCCGAAAAAATTTTAGAACGTTCGAAGTCACAATGAGAATTATATCCGGAAAATACAAAGGTCATCAGCTCGTCTCGTTCCAAGCAGATCACTTGCGCCCCACCATGGATCGTGTGAAGGAGACTCTGTTTAATAAGTGGATGGGAATGGTCGAAGGCGGTAAATTTCTGGATCTTTTCAGCGGAACAGGGAGTTTAGGTTTAGAAGCACTTTCCCGAGAAGCTCAACATTGTACTTTCGTGGATTTGAATCAAAGCTCTATCAAGATTCTTAAGAAAAATATAGATAAGCTCAAAATCGATTCCGCTGATTACCAAATCATCAACAAAAATGTTTTTCAGTATTTGAAGGCCGTTCCCGCTGGCTCGGGTTTTGACTTCATCGTTATAGATCCCCCGTTCACGGAAAAATTGGCTCACAAGGTCATGAAATCTTTGTCGGACTCCCATGTATTTCATGAAAAAACTTTAATTGCTATCGAAAGCATCAAACAAGAGCCCATGTACGAACAATACAAAACACTAAAAAGATATGATGTGAAGGATTATGGCGACAAAATTCTTTCATTATTTGAAGTTTCGTTGGAAAGTAAGAGCTGAAACCAGACAAGAAAGCATCATGCAATGAAAGTAATTTACCCAGGATCTTTCGATCCCATCACTTGTGGGCATGTTGATATCATTGATAGATTGACAGATTTGTTCCAAGAAATTCATGTTTTAGTGGCGCATTCGCGCAATAAACAAACATTGTTTTCTCTAGAAGAAAGAGTTTCTTTGATCCGTAAAGTTTTCAAAAATTCCGCCAAAGTCCATATCGATTCGTTTGCGGGATTAACGACAGATTATATGAAGCAAAAAAATATTAAAATGATTGTCCGTGGCTTAAGAGCAGTCAGTGATTATGAATACGAATTGACTATGGCAAATATGAATAAAAAGCTATATCCTGAATGTGAAACTTTGTTTCTGCAGTCTTCGCCCCATCTGACTTTTGTTTCTTCTCGTGGAATTAAAGAAGTAGCTTATAATAACGGATCCCTGGATGGATTAATCCCAGCTGAAATTCAAGATGATTTGAATCAACAAATAAGGAAGTCTAATGCAATATCTCGCTGAACGAGCAAAGCTTTTTAAAGGTTCTCCAACACTGGCTCTGGTAGCACTTGCTAAAGATTTAAAAAGTCAGGGTCACGATGTGATTTCTTTGACTGTCGGTGAACCCGATTGGCCAACTTTTTCTCAAGTTTCTGAAGCAGGGATCGAAGCCATTAAAACGAATTATACCAAATACACAGCAGCACAGGGCTCTGTTGAACTGCGCCAGAAAATTGCTCAGTGGACCGAACTCGATTTTAAAATTAAGCCAACTTCTGCACAAATCGTTGTTGGGCCAGGAGCAAAATTTGTCCTCTATTCTAGTTTTATTGCTATTTTAAATCCAGGTGATGAAGTTGTTTTGGCAGCACCTTACTGGGTCAGTTACCCATCCATGATCGAACTTGCAGGTGGAAAACCAAAGATTGTCATGACGACTGAAAAGACGCATTTTAAATTGTTGGCTGTAGATCTGGAAAAAGCCATCACTCCTAAAACTAAAGCGTTTTTGTTTTGCTCGCCAAGTAATCCGACAGGAATGATGTACACAGAAAAAGAAATTAAAGACATTGCTGAGGTTCTTAGAAAGTATCCCAATGTGATGATTTTGGCAGATGATATTTACAATCATTTGGTTTTTGAATCACAGCAAGTAGCTCCGCATTTGTTGCACGTGGCACCCGAGTTGGCTTCGCGCTTAGTGAGTTTTAATGGTGGTTCTAAGAGTTTTTCTATGACAGGTTGGAGAATTGGTTGGGCCGTAGGTCCAGCAGAGATCATTAAAGCCATGGCAGATTTTCAAAGTCAAGCCTTGGGTGCACCAAGTTCCATCGCACAGTACGCATTGGAAAAAACAATATTGAATTGTGACAATGATATTAAAAATGTCAGTCATCTTTTACGACAGCGTTTAAGATCAGCTATGGATGCTTTTGATAAAATTCCAGAGTTTATAGTTCATGAGCCACAAGGTGCTTTTTATTTATGGGTTGATATTAGCAAAGTCCTTGGGAAAAAAATAAACGGTGAAATTGTAGCAGATTCAAAAAAGTTTTGCGAAGTTTTGTTAAATCGCTTTTTTGTTGCGACAGTCCCGGGAATTGAGTGCGGTGTCGAAGGCTTTATGCGTTTGAGTTTTGCGACTTCTGAAGAAAATATGAGTCGTGCAGTAGATCGCATGCGAGATTTTATTGATCAATTAAAATAAAGGGACTGGGTCATGACTGAGCTTCTGATTGTTATTGCAGAAACCGGCTTGATTGTGACTCCTTTTTTGCCAGGTGATTCATTGTTATTTGCTTTGGAAAGTGTTACAAGAGTGTGATTGCTATCGATCCGAGTGAAACTTTCTTCGAATCAAAAAAACAAGTGCCGCTGCAAACAAAAACACGCTCATCCACGAAGACACAGATAAAAAATACTGTGGTCCTCGGAAATCATCACGCCACTGTTCAATCAGAAACCGAGATGCTGCGTGCATCAGAAGCCAGCAAGCAAAGAGGCTTCCAGCCATGGCTTCGCGAATTTTTTTGGGTTGATTCAAATAAGTAGAATTTCTTTTTTCCCAAGTCAGCAAAGCAACAAAAATCAAGAACTCAAGAATCATCGCGTACAATTGAGTCGGATGTCTGGGCAGAATGGCACTTTGCCCATCTGCAGAAGTTATGCCCCAGGGTAGATCGCAATATTTTCCGTAACAGCAGCCGTTTAAAAAACATCCGAAGCGTCCAATGATGTACCCTAGACTGATCACAGGGGCATAAAAATCAAAATAAATACCCAGGTTTTTTTCTTTTGACCATCTCAAGTAAATCCAACAGGCTGCCACAGATAAAATCAAACCTCCAAAATAGACATAACCACCATTCCAGAGAAAAAAGACTTCAACTGTGTTTTCCCAATAATGCCGAGGCATCTCATAGAAAACATGAAGTGCTCTTGCGCCAATGAGCGAACAAATCATGATCAGTGCAGCTGAAGTCCAAATCTTTTGTGGAAAATTTTCGTCAATCCATATGTGTTTGTTTAGCCATTGGTCTAGTCGATAGTAAACAAAAACTAATGACACAATAAATCCAAGGCAAATCAAAGAAAAATAGGTAGGGATTGAAATTTGAAACAGTTCTATACTTGGATACATTTGAGATTCAGATTACCATATACGAAACTAACCAGAGAATGTAAATTATGCTGTTACACCCCGCTGAAGTCGCTTCGGAACTTAAAAGTTACACTTTCTTTAGATCTTTTAGTCCAGAATTATTGTTGCAAGTGTGTACCATGGTTCAAGTCGCATCTTTTCAGAAAGGTTCCCTGATTCTTGAGGAAGGTCATGTGAACACCAAGCTGTATTTCATCCGCAAGGGTGTTGCTGAAGTGTTATTAGCTGGTGAAGTCGTCACGATTTTACAGACCCCAGGCGAAGTCATGGGCGAGATGAGTGTTGTTAGCCAAAATCAGGCCTCTTCCACGATTCGTGCTGCTTCTGATTTGGATTGCTTTGTTATTGATTCGACCTGGTTTGATCACGTTCACCCAAAAGATAAAGACCGATTCATGTATTTGATCTATAAAGTTTATTCTATTATTCTTTGTGATCGCTTAATGAAAACCAATGAAAAAGCGCGCCTCTTTGAAATTGCAAATCGGGAATTGTATCAAGCACAGAGAGCTCTAGATACCACAGGAGATAAAAAGGCTTTACTCGTCGAGCCAGATAAAAAACAATTGGTTTTGGCAAAAATGGCCGTTAGTTGCACGGGTGTCTTTTTAGATGCCGTATCCAATGGAGCTGATTCCATCGAAAAATTAAGCAAAGAAACTTACGATGCTGCCGTCGTCGACAGCTCCGAAATCGATTTGTTTCATGAGATGAAAGCTACACATCCAAAAACTAAGTTCGTGGCTATGTGCCCAACAGGAATTTTAGACACCATTAAACTGTTGTTAAAAAATCCAGATATTGATTTTGCCATTTCCCGAGACTTGGAAGATCGCAATTTGACGGTGAAACTGATCATGACCACTTTAACCAAAGTTCTAAATAACGATTATTTTGGAATCCAAAAATATCTTGCTTGGGGTGTTGACATTCAAGAATCAGTCATCCGAGGGAGTAAAGATCGTTTGTTATTGAATTCCACCATGGAAAATTATTTTAAGAGTATGGGTGTTCGATCTTCGATTTTATCCAGAGTTTTTATCGTAGCTGAAGAAATGATGATGAATGCGATTTATGATGCTCCGACAAATATTCAAGGAAAACCAATATTTAATCATCTGACACGAAAAAATGAAATCATTCTGGATACTCATCAAGTTTCAAAACTAACTTACGGTTGTGATGGTTCTTTTTTGGCTGTTTCAGTTTGTGATCCCTTTGGATCTTTACCTAAGAAGACCATTTTGAATTATTTAAAGTCTTGTTACGAAGGCACTGCTGGAAGCATAGATAGTGAAAAAGGCGGAGCTGGCCGTGGTCTTCACCAGATTTTAGAAAATGCTGATCAAACTATTTTCAATGTCAGAGAAGGAATGAAAACTGAAGTCATCGCTTTATTCCGCCTTGAATCCGGAGTTGAAGTAAAACCTAGGTTTCATTATTTTTATACCAGACAGTAAAGACTACTTGGTCTGAGCAGCAGACAATCGTTTCTTTTCCAAGAACATAGCCAAAAACATCAATCCCACTCCGCCGACAATAGCTGCATCCGCAACGTTAAAGGCAGGCCAGGTGTATTTGTTTGCGAGGTGAAAATCTAAAAAATCGATGACATAGCGAAAACGCAGTCGATCAATATAATTGCCAATAGCCCCTGAAAAAATCAAAGACAAACCAATGACTTGAATCAAATCATTATCTTCAACAGATCTCAAAAGCCACAAAATCAATAAAACTGCCATGGGAGGCATTGTCAGAAAAAAAACTTCCCGAAAATCTGGATGCGAGTCAGTTAAAATTCCAAAAGCCGCACCAAAATTGCGAACATAGGTAATATTAAAAAAATCTGGAATGACCACCAAGGATTCACTCAACTGAAAATGAGAAATGATCAGAATTTTCGTCAATTGATCTAAGCTAATAATAATTCCAGCAATAACGAGTAACCATAGATATTTTTTCTTCATGATAAAGCCTCTGCGCATTTGCCACATACGGTGGTGTGGTTCTTTTGTTGACCGATATCTTTTGCCAAAACCCAGCAACGCGGACATTTCTCTCCCGTCGCTTTTTGGGAAGTGATTTTAAGTGGGCCTTGGATTAAAGACAATTCAGAAACAATGAAAATTTCTCGTAATTCGGCTTCGTATTTTCTCAAGACCTTAAAAGTATCTCCATCCGCTTGAATCACGATTGCTGCTTCCAAATTTGCTTTAATCATCTGCTGAGATCGAAGTTCTTCTAAATTTTTCTGAACTTCTGATCTGATTTTTAAAATGATCTCAAAATCTTTTGCTATAATTGGGTTAGCCCAAATTTGCTGGGGCTTTGGAAATGGAATCAAAAAAATACTTTCAGTATTTTTATGAAAATTCTTGCCTGCTGGAAAATGGGAATAAACTTCTTCAGATAAGAAAGATAAAATCGGCGCCATCATCCGAATTAAATGATCACAAACTAAAAACATCACTGTTTGAGTACTTCTTCGTGGAGTACCGTCTTTTTTCCAAGTGTAGAGACGATCTTTCATGGCATCAAAATAAGTTGCTGATAAAGTGACTGTCATAAAAATATTCAACGCATGATAAATTTTAAAGAACTCATAGCGGTCATAACTTGCAGTTACGTTTTCAATCAGTGAATTGAGTTCGTGTAAGACCCATCGATCCATAGGTGTTAACTGATCAAGACTGACCTTGTTGGATTCATAATCAAAATCGGAAAGTACACCGAGCAAATATTTAAATCGATTTCTAAATGCTCGGTAAGTTTCAGTGACTCGGTTGAGTTCTTCTTTGCCGCAACGTAAATCTTGCCCGTAGTCTTCATAAATGGACCACAAACGCAAAATTTCAGACCCGCTGATGTTTGAGATCTGATTTGGATCAATGACATTCCCCAGGGACTTACTCATTTTGCGACCTTGAGAATCATTGACGAATCCATGGGTAATTAAGGCTTTAAAAGGAGCCTCACCATTTGTCACTAAAGATGACAGAAGGGATGTATTGAACCAACCTCGGTGTTGATCACTTCCTTCAAGATATAAGTCTGCCGGAACTTGCATGCCAGGTCGCTTTTTTTGAATAGCAGAATGACATATTCCCGAATCAAACCAAACATCCAAAATATCTTTGCCGTGGCGAAAACCTTGACTGCCAAAATTGGCAGGAAAATCTTTTTTATGAATCTGAAGATCTTTTAAATAAAACTCAGGAGGATTCTTTTGAAAAGCTTCAATTCCACCTTGGGATTCTACAGTATCAGCCACTTTCATCATGACCTTATAATCTGCTAAAGGTTGTCCCGTGGCATTGCAGTAAAATATAGGAATAGGGACACCCCAAATGCGTTGTCGGCTTAGACACCAGTCAGGACGATTTTCCATCATTGCCTTCAGGCGCGCCTCACCCCAACTTGGAAAAAATTGAGTTTTATTCACAGCACTAAGAGCCTGTGTGCGCAAAGTTGGTTGCTTTGATTCAAGATCCATCCCAATAAACCACTGAGGAGTCGCTCGGAAAAATAATGGAACTTTAGATCGCCAGCAATGGGGATAACTATGTTCAAATTCTTTGTAAGAAATTAATCTATTTTCATTCCGCAAGCGTTCTATGATGAGAGGATTAGATTTGAAAATATTTATTCCTGCGTATTCTGCGATGTCTGTGGTGAAAGCTCCATTTTCATCAACGGGGCTCAGAACAGGAAGACCATATTTCAAATGTCCAACGCGATAATCATCTGCACCGTGACCTGGAGCTGTATGGACGCAGCCTGTTCCAGCTTCTCGAGTTACATGGGGACCCAAAATAACAATGGATGGGCGATCGTAAAATGGATGGCGCGCTTCCATGTTCTCTAAAAGACTGCCGTTGAAAGTTGACTTCAATTTGAGTGTTAAGCCAGATTCTTTTTCAAAAGCTTCTTTCAAATCCAAAGCTAAAATCAAATTATCTTGAGCAGTTTCAAAAACTCCGTATTCAAATTCGGCATTTAAACAAACGCCAACATTTGCTGGGAGTGTCCATGGTGTTGTCGTCCACACGGCAAATGACAATGGCAATTGAGCAGAAAAATCATTTCCTGAATTCGCAGCGCGAATGCTCTTTGCGATTCTTTCGTCGTGAATTGGAAACTTGATGTAAATCGAAGGGCTTTTATGTTGATGATATTCGACTTCGGCATCAGCTAAAGCCGTTTTCAAAACCCAGTTCCAATAAACTGGTTTTTCTCCCCGATAGATCATTCCTTTTTGAAAAGCTCGGGCAAATTCACGAATTTCTTCTGCTTCATATTCAGGAGCCATCGTATAATATGGATTTTTCCAATCTGCGAAAACACCTAAACGTTGAAATTGTTCGCTCTGTTTATCGATCCAAGTTTTTGCTTCGATTCGGCACAAAGCTAAAATTTCCTGATCAGATGCAGTCTTTTTTTTATCTGTGAGATCCTTCATTACCTTGTGTTCGATTGGCAGACCGTGGCAGTCCCAGCCGGGAATAAAACAAGTTTGAAATCCTTGTAGAGATTTATATTTGATGACGATATCTTTTAAAATTTTATTCAGCGCATGGCCGATATGAATGGATCCATTGGCGTAGGGTGGACCATCGGGCATAGTAAAGTTAGGCCCTTTGGAATTGCGATCGATCATCTTATGATAAATTCGATTTTCTTGCCAATCCTGGATCATCTTTGGTTCCTTGATGGGCAAATCACCCTTCATTGGAAAATCAGTTTGTGGCAAAAAAACAGTGGATTTATAATCAACCGTGGCAGGGGCGCTATTATTCGTTTCAGACATAGAGGATAGAATTAGCAAAAGCCAAAGTTGTTGTCACCCTAGGGCTTAAAAATACGTGTCACTAAGTGATGGAATCCAACTCGAATCAATGCATCCAAGGCTTGCTGGTCAGTGGAAAAGCCTATTCGATCTTTGACCTCTTGAATCATTTTTTGATTGTCGAAATATGGAGGAATTTGAGCACTGGTTTCAATGACAGAGGTTTTTTTCAAATGAGATTGTGTTTGATGAGAAGTTGAATGGCTTATTGTTTGGCCAGAAGTATTTTTCTGCTCTGCAAAGGCTGCCGGCATTGTCGAAATATTTTCGTGCTCCGAAAATTCAGACATCATGCCCGCAAGTTGCTTAAGCTCACTTCGAAAGTTTTGAATACTTGGGCGGTCTAAAGTTTCCATCCCATCCCGCTGAGTTTTTAAGTACAGACTGACCAAAACTTCGGGTGTTGTTGCTAACTCACGAACGGATGGGGGCTGGTTCATTAACCAAGCGTAAGCCTTTTGCAGGGCATCTTTGGTATAAGCTTGCGGTGGCAGAGGATTCATCGACATGATCATGGAACTGTGACAAAGCCAAAAAGATGAGTCAACGCAGAGTCTTTGTTGTGATCATTTTTTTTTTTAACGCCAGGTCATATCATGCATTGACTCAGTTTTGAACTGAGCTATCAGCATAATCTTTAGCCACAATCCCATATTTTTCAATTTTGCGAAGCAGCGTTTTTTTCGGAATATTTGCGTGCAAAGCGGTCTGATTAATGCGTCCCCGAAAAGTTTTCAGAGCTTTGATGATAAATTCTTTTTCAAAAGCTTCTTTCTGAGCATTAAAATCAAGCAAAGAGTTTTCAGAATTTGGCGGAATCGCAATTTCATCCCCATCATCTTCGTGGTCACCTGCTGATAAATAATCGTCTGAAGTGAGGTCCGATTCATCATCTGTGTCTGAATCCGAGATTTGTTTTTTCACTGGAGGCCTTGACGTAGGAGCCAAATTTGCCTCGGGCTGATCATTGAGTCCGGCGACTTTTTCACCTGCATGAATGCGTTCAATATCAATCAAAGAAACACCAGTGGAAACAAGTAAACTTTCGGGCAAGGAAGCTAGCCCAATAACATTCGTGGATTCCAAAACAAAAGCGTGTTCAATCACATTTTCAAGTTCTCGAATATTTCCCGGCCATGTATGTTTCTTTAAAACTTTCAAAGCGTCTCGTGAAACACCTGTGATTTTTTTTGAATGCTGAACGTTAAATTTTCTAATAAAATTGTTCACCATCTGATCGACATCTTCAATACGCTCATTGAGCGAAGGAAGAAATATAGGAACCACGTTTAAGCGATAAAAAAGATCTTCCCTGAAAGCATTGGTCTTGATCATTTCTTCGAGGGGCCGATTGGTCGCTGCAATAATTCGAACATTCGTTTGAATTTCGCGATTTGCTCCCACCGGTGTGAAAAGCTTTTCTTGGAGAACCCGCAAGATTTTTACTTGCATCAGCTGTGGCATATCGCCCACTTCATCCAAAAACAGAGTGCCGCCTTCAGCAAACTGAAATTTTCCAATTTTTCTTTGGTCAGCGCCAGTAAAGGAACCCTTTTCGTGGCCGAACAATTCAGACTCAAATAAATTTTCAGGAATTGCCGAGCAATTGATTGCTACGAATTTTTCGTCTTTGCGAGCGGAATTTAAATGAATGGCTTTTGCTACAAGTTCTTTCCCTGTTCCTGAGCTTCCACGGATCAATACGGGGGTGTCCACTTTGGCAAGGCGATGGATAATATTAAAAACTTTTTGCATTTGTGATGTATTGCCAATGATTTTTTTTCCAGCATCCATCATCACTGGTGAGGAAGCCGCGATGCTTGAGATCAAAGTGTGAGCTTTCACTGCGCGATCGATCAATTGCAAAAGATCATCCGTGGCTACTGGTTTTGAAATGTAATTGTATGCTCCGTCTTTCACTGCTTGAACGGCATGGTCCAAAGTTGCATGGGCAGTGACGATCAAACAAATGATCCCTGGATCAATTTCTTTAATTTGTTTTAAAGTCTCAAGTCCATTTAAACGTGGCATGTCCACATCTAAGATCACGACATCAATTTTTTCTTTGGTCGGATGAACGCTTTTCAATTTTTCCAAAGCATTGATCCCATCGAAAGCTTCGATGACGTCAAATTTTCCAGCAGACATTAAAGCAGTTTTGAGTGAAAAACGCAGACCCTGGTCGTCGTCAACAACTAAAACTTTAAGCATAGAAAATCTCCTTTAAACAGCTCTGGCAAAGGATACTTGCACGGGCTGTCGCAAGTTATCGAAAATCCAAGCTATTCGCAACTTTTACGTCTGCAAAAGACAAAAATTGTCATTTCTATCATGAGTGTCCAATCTTTTGACGGTGAAATTCGACCAAAGTAAATAAAAACGAAATGATCGTGGAATGGTTATCG
>JBKCTJ010000239.1:0-18194 GCA_046318875.1 Pseudobdellovibrionaceae bacterium
GAATAAAATACTCGGTCTGATTCCAAGATCGAGAAATTCCAGCAACGATTTTTGTTGATTTTTTATCTAACGAAAACCAAACCATCAAAATATTTTTTGGGCCTTCAAATATAATTTTGGCGTCTTCAATCTTTTGCCCTCTTTGCCATTGCCGAATACGACGCGAACTTTTTGCATCAGACAATTCATCCATGGGAAGCGACTGGGTAAACAAAATAATATCTTTTGAAAAATATTTTGCCTCACCGCGACTCTCTGGCAGGAGAAAAGGATTCTGTTCGAGCCAGCATTTTTTTACTAAATCGTATTCGCGAGTTTTGGTGACATCTTTGCCTTCAATTGAAAAATGAAACAAGGCCAGGGACGACTCAAAAAATTCAACCGAAGAAAACTGAACCGAGACACCAAAAAAACTTTTCATATCAGCGATTACAAAACACGGCTCTGCTTCCGAAGAAAAATCGCTGGGACCAAGATAAAAAATTCCGTCGGGAAATTCTTCCGATCGGTCACGTCTTAGATAGCTATTTTCTCGCAGAAAAAATTCCGAAGTGCTCAATGATAATTGAGCTTCTTTCTTGAGGTCCCTTTGAAGTTGATCAAACATTGGCGAGCTTTTGAGTGTCGACTCTGTCCGTTGATTTTCAGAGCGAATCCATGCATCCAATTCAGGATATTTTTTCCTGTCCAATTGTTCCAACATGAGACTATAACTAACAGAAATAGATGACGAAGCAAACTTATCTCGGAAATTTGAAAAAGAACCTTTTGTTGTATTGGGCATTTTTTAAGCTCAGTTTGATTATTGATCTGGAATTCCGGATGAATTTTGTGATTCGAGTATTGAACGACATCATTTGGTATATTGCGCAGATTTTAACTTTTGAAGTGATTTTTCGCCATACCACGATGATAGGTGACTGGAATGTGGAACAAACTCGAGTTTTCCTAGGAGTGCTCTTCGTTGTTGATGGTTTGTATATGCTTTTCATTCATGAGAATATTGAAACCCTTCCAGAGAAAGTTTCTCGAGGAGATTTGGATTTGTTGCTTTTAAAACCTGTGAATTCCCAGTTCATTATTTCTTGCCAACGATTCGTTACTCCGGCCCTAGCAAATTTAGCCATGGGAATTGGTTGGCTGACATGGGCTTTAATGAGTGTTCCAGATTTTTCTTGGATGGGATTTATCCTTTTTATTTTGATGATTCCAAGTTCACTGTTTGTGATTTATTCCATGCGGTTTTTATTTGCGACCACTTCTGTAATTTTGACGAAGTCAGAGAATATTCAATATTTGTGGTTTTCACTTTATCGTTTAGGAACACGGCCAGATACGATTTTCACCAATCCTTGGCGCATGGTTATCTTAACCATCATTCCCATGGGAGTTGTGGCCAGCGTGCCGTCACGACTTTTGTTTAATCAAGTTTCATGGCCAATTGTACTTTGGTCCTTCTGTGTGGGGCCCTTACTTCTTTACACATCCAGTATTTTTTGGAAGTATTGTCTGACGAAGTACCAATCGGCAAGCAGCTGATAGACTCGTTAGCAAATATTTCCAGACCAAAGCAAACTTAGGAAGCTTGTATAACCAAGATATTCGATGCCATCCGAGGTGCCTTTTTGTGAAAATCGACCAACCACCATAAATTTTTTTATCAACCCTTCTTGCTGAAGAGCTCGAAGTCCTTTTGTGAATTCTGTTTTGAAATTTTGACTGAACTTAAATTCCAGAGCAATATCTTGCCCAATGATCAAATCTACTTCGAAATCTTTAGACCGCCAGTAAGTGATATTTTTTTTGATTCTGTTGTAAGAAAGATAGGCGCGTATTTCTTGAATTAGAAATTGCTCGAAGCAAATTCCTAAATCTGAGCTGTTCTCGGCGAGAGGAAGTCGCCGGGCGAAATAATTGGCGACGCCACAATCAAAAAAATAAAATTTGGACTTTGTCGAAGCTTTCCTTTTCAAAGTTTTCCCAAAGGGCTGTAGTTCAAACCCAATGAGAGTATCCTTAAGCACCTCAATATGTCCCTCCAATGTCCGGGCCGGCACACCCGAGTCTTTTGAAAGACTTTGATAATTGAGTTCTTGGCCATTCGACAGGGCCATTGTTTCCATGAAACGAACGAAACGTTCATAATTTCTGACAGCAGCTTCAGCCTTAATTTCTTCAGCCAAGTAAGTGCGCCCATATGCTTCCAGATCATCCGACGGTTCGGTAGAATTCCAAATAATGGGCAACCCCCCGTACCTGAGGTATTTCAAGAGGTCAAAATCGGTCAATTCGAAAAAGGTCAGTGGAAAAAGCTGAGCCTCTCGGGCTCTTCCTCCCAACATATTTGCACCAGTTCTTTTGATTTTATTGGTTGAACTGCCAGTCAAAAGAAAACGTATTTTCCTGTCTTCCATAAGTCGATGCACTTCGTCCAAAAGCGCAGGCAATTTTTGAATTTCGTCGATAACCACAAATTTTTCATGAGGGAGAATTTTTTCGCCGAGGGCTTTTGGCCGACGAAGGAGTTCTTCGTAAATGTCTGAGTCTAATAAATCGAAGCTGGGTGCATCCCCTAGTTGAACTCTTATGAGCGAGCTTTTCCCCGTTGCCCGAGGACCAAATAAAAAAAAACTCGATTTTTCGATAAGACTTTTAAGATTCAGCGTTCTGTTATACATGCCAAATTATATCAAAATCGGCAACGACTTGCCATTTTTATTATCAAAACCGGCAACGACTTGCCGTTTTTATAATTTTGTATTATTGTATAACAATATCATATATTTAGACATCAGCTCTCCAGTTCTATGGTGACATGAGAACCCAACTGTCTGAACAAAAAAAATTGAGAACTGACTTTGCTATAAGCCGGATTCTGTCCAACTCACGAATCTCAGGTTCGTGAGTTTGGATGATCATTCCTCTAGGAGAACAATTACTTGTTCCCTCAAGCGATCCTACCCGGAAGCGTTGCGGGCCCACAACATAGCTTCCCTATTTGATCTTGCTCCACGCAGAGTTTAGCTGTTTTCACTCCAGCAGCTCGTCCCCTTTCTCCCGTTCCCGAAAGGGGGTCATTGCCCTGGACATTCTTTCTGTTCCACTGTTCCTCACCCGAGGCTCATTTCGAGTGGAGGGGCGTTACCCCTTGCGCGGCCCTTTGGAGTCCGGACTTTCCTCTCGCCAGTTGCCCGTCGAGCGATCATCCACAAAGTCGCTTGTGGATATAACACAAAGTCTGGCTAACACAAAGTGTTATACCGATACCAGTGATCACAAAATTGAGGATGTTCAGGTAAATTCAGAAAGTTCGTATTTTTTTTCACTTCCAAAGGAGCTCTTTTCATGAAAATCGCATTGATGACTTTATTATTGATCGCTCAAAGTGTTGTTGTTTTAGCCGCAGGAGCTTCTGGCAAGAGTCACCGCGACAATACGGCCCTTTTTCCAACACTGACTCCTGATAAATCTTTTGCAACTCCGCCACCACGAACGAAATTAATTGCCCCAGCGTTTATGGCAAAAATTACATCCGACAAACAGAAATTGGAATGGAGTGCTGCCACTGGTGCCGATGCTTACCATGTTCAAGTTGCTACTGATCCTAATTTCAAATGGCTTGTGGTTAACGAACATTGGGTCAAGGACACAAGCTTTGAAGTCAGGGACTTAGAAAAAGAAAAACATTATTACTGGCGAGTTGCTGGTGTAAAATCAGATAACGATGCAATGTACATCAAGAATAATTTTGTATCGTCGATGTTTTCAACTGAAGCTGCAACGGTGGCTAAGTGATTTCGAATCAGCAAATTTTAAATCAACTTCACTGGCGATACGCGACTAAA
The DNA here is from genome assembly GCA_046318875.1 of Pseudobdellovibrionaceae bacterium. Classification (GTDB taxonomy): domain Bacteria; phylum Bdellovibrionota; class Bdellovibrionia; order Bdellovibrionales; family Bdellovibrionaceae; genus JBKCTJ01. Next base: position 3,846 of record JBKCTJ010000239.1, read on the forward strand.
AAATTTGATGCAAATCGAAAAATCAGTTTTCAAGACTGGCAAACTCTTTCTGAGTCTTTAAGATTTGCTCCATCATCTTATGGTTTGCAACCTTGGAAATTTATTGTTGTTCAAGATCCTGAGCTGCGCAAAAGATTGCAAACAGTCAGTCGCGATCAATCCCAAGTTTCTGATTGCTCGCACTTCGTCGTCTTCTGTTTTCAAAAAGCAGTGACTGAAGTTTCAATTCAAAAACATTTACAGAGAATTTCAAACGAGCGTGGAGTTGCTTTAGAAAGTTTAAATGAATACGCCAAGGGCATGGTTGCTAGTTTGATGGAAGGCCCTCGAGCAAAAACCATTTCTTTTTGGGCTCAAAGACAATCATACATTGCCATGGGTTTTCTGATGATGACTGCTGGGCTTCTTGAAATAGACACTTGCCCCATGGAAGGACTTGATCCATTGGCTTACGAAGAAATTTTGGGGTTGAAGAATTCGGAATTTGGCGTGGTCGCGGCTGTCGCTATTGGGTATCGCAGTGCCGATGATAAATATGCGAAAAATAAGAAAGTACGCTTTGCTACGGACCAAGTGATCGAATTTAGATAGTTTTTTCAAACTCTTTACGACAAACCGAATATAGCGTTAAAATCCGGTTTATGATACTGAGATCGTCTAAATATACAGAAACTAACAGTTTTTTCTTGTTTGGACCGAGAGGTTGCGGGAAAACCACATGGCTAAAGTACTCTTTTCCTGATGAACATAGCCTTTATCTCGATCTCCTTCAGCCTGATCTCTATGATCAATTTCTTCTGGATCCTAACCGATTTTTAAAACTGATCAATCAACCTGAAAACTTCAAAAAGCGAGTGATCCTCGATGAGATCCAAAGACTGCCTCAATTCCTAAACCTAATTCATTCCGAAATTCAAAAGACAAAACGTCAATTCATCATGACAGGCTCAAGCTCTCGCAAACTAAAACAAAGCGGTGTCAACTTACTTGCCGGTCGCGCTTGGATCTATGATCTTTTTCCATTTTCTACTTCAGAATTAGGCTCTAAATTTGATCTCGGTAAAGCGCTTACACTTGGCGGTTTACCCGAGGCCTATGAGGCATTGGATGCGTTCTCCGCCCGAGAGTATCTCAATACCTACGTAGGAACTTATTTAGAAAAAGAAATTCAACAAGAACAATGTGTCAGAAATCTGGAGCCCTTTCGAAAATTTCTTTCCATCGCTGCGCAGATGAACGGAAAGATTGTTAACAAATCAAAAATTGCTAAAGAAATCGGCCTACGGGACACAACTGTTTCTAATTATTTCGGAATTCTTGAAGACACACTCATCGGTTTTTATTTACCTGCTTATCACTCATCTGTACGAAAAGCTCAGAGGCTTAGTCCAAAATTTTATTTTATAGATCCAGGCATGAAGCGGGCCCTCGATCGAACCCTTTCTGTTGAATTATTACCCCAAACGTTTGCCTGGGGAGATGCTTTTGAACACTGGGTTATTTTGGAGTTTAAGAAAAATATTTCTTACCAGAGATTAGATTGGCAGATGTCTTATCTACGCACGAAGGATGATGTTGAAATTGATCTGATTATTGATCGACCGGGCAAAAAGAAACTTTTGTTTGAAATTAAATCAAAGGAAAAAGTACGAGAAGAAGATGCTAAAACTTTAGAAACCCTGGGCAAAGACCTTGATCAAAAAGCTGAACGATTTCTTCTTTCCAATGATCCCCTTGAACACAAATTTGGATCTACACGAGCTATGCATTGGCAAAAGGCACTACAAGAATTATTTACAACTGACTGAATATTTAAAATAGGAAAATATGTCAGCGAACTCCAGAACAATCCCAGTAGAAACACTATTTTCGTTTTTTTCCAAAGAGGTCAATCAAAGTACCCAGAGCATTTCCCAATTGCTGAGCGCAATCTTGTTTTTTTAATCGGTACGTTTGTCTGACTTTGCCGTCGACGGAATCCACAGTGAATTCGCCGAAACCATTTTGAGAACCAACGCGGATTCGCAGATCTGTGTTGATCACAATTTTTGTATTTTCACGAGGTGGTACACAATTTAAAATGTCGCTGCCTTTAATTGGTCGCACAGTGGACAAAATATAATCTTGTTGAATCGGACCGCGGAAAACTTGCTGGCCAAATTCTGCAGAAATTTTCTGCAACTCTTTGACTGGTGCTGTGCTGATAGATACTTTTTGTTCAGCAATCATACCTGGGTCTAAAGCGATGAAGCCTCGGAAGTCAGCGGATTCGATGGTAAATCCCATCATTAATGGTTTTCTGATATTTACTGTGACCTGGCATTGAGTGCGAGCATTGGGTGATCCAGGAGTCGAGGAAAGAACTAGTCGATCATACAAAACTGTGAATGATGATCCGTCAGGAGCAACTTGAACTTGAACACTTCCCTCGGGACAGGCTTCACCTGATGTTTTAAGCCCAGTGACTTGGATTTGTGCCCAGGATTTGATTTGAAAAAACGTGACGAAAACCAGACATGCAAAAAATTGATACTTCATATTAGCCCCTTCGTTTGCGAACACAGAACCTGACATTCCGAGAAAGCAAAGTAAGGGCCAGTTATTTAAGAGCTTTTTTGATACCAGTGATCTAGTTACGACATTCTTTGTATTGATTCATATAATCTAAAATTTTTGTGTAAGATCCTGATGTTGTGCGCAGCACAGACCAGTACCTTGCGCCGCCTCGCCAGCCACCGTTTTCTTGACCTGCAATTTTTGAATCACGACCTATCCAACGATCCAGGATGCGCATTCCACATTCCAAATTCACATAGGGATCATGAAGATCTTGTGGAGTTCGGATTTCACATTGATAGCCTTTTGCACTTTCATAAGAAAGTTGCAAAAGGCCACGGCTGACAACGAAGTCACCATCGGAATCCTTGAAATTCTCCTGATAGGTAACCGAGGGTTTGAAATTACTTTCAAATCTGACCATAGCAGACATTAAATAGGCCCAAAAATATTTGCGATCTCGGTTCGAAAATTTAGAAAACTTTGGACAAAATGTATTCATGTCTTGAGTGACCACAGAAGTCAGCATGGTTCCTCGTAAATCTAATTTATTTATCACAAAGTCTGTCCACTTCGCACCATCTGCATGTCGACCTTCCCACAAAGGACGTGTGTGTGTTGAAGAGGGGCTTTCCGGTGCAGGAACAGGGGCCGGTGTTGGAGTCGTCGCCGCGGGAGGCTGCGGTTGCGGCGAAGGGGATGGATTTTCTGGCGTAGGTGTTTTGGGAAGCATCGATCCCAAAGCATGGACTCCAGATACCCAGACAAAGTTAGACACCAGCAACGTCACAGCCACATGAATATATATTTTTTTTCTCATAGACCTTTGTTCGGTCTAGGTATTTAAAAGTTGAGGCGCGCTTAGAAAAAATTTCACAATCCATTTCATTTTTTTAAACTTGATCAATACTGTCGATCATTCAGCCAGTTTTGGCAAAATCACTTCATAGAAATTAAACACATTACTGCAAAAGCATTGCTTAAATGATGAACTCCCTGGAATGATGCTTTGATAATGAAAACTAGACTGTCAGCGCAGTTTAAGTTTCGTTTACAATAAGGAAACAGAGATCAACAAAGGTAGTCCATGAGTTTTAAAAAAGTTGCATTCGTTTTTGTAGCATTCGGAATTGGCTACTACACTTCTAGAATGTCTTCAGTAAATACCACAGTCTCACGAAATCCCGCGGCAGTTCGTAAGTCTTTTGATCTGACCAATCTGAAGGGAAATGCTTTAGATATTGCATCTAAAAATACGCTGTTAGAAGGAATTCAAATTGCCAAACAAAATTGGGGGCTGGAAATGCAGCTTGGACACTTTGTTTTTGCGCGCAATTCAGAAGAATCTCAGGCCTGTGATGAATATTCCCAAGTTGTGATTGTTTTTGAGGGTGGCGGCAGCGGTGTAAATGGTGAGCCAGCTCAATTAACTGTGACTGCAGACTGCGTTGCTTCAAGAGACTTATCAAAAATTGAAGCGATCAAAATTCCGCTTAATTTTGTCTATAACGAAAAGCCAGAGGATACGGAGATCGATCTACGAGAAAATTATAAAGTCCATCTGAAACTGTTAAATATTTCCGATGCTTGGCCACGGCAATGGAATCTTGTCGAGATTCGGCTTCAGAATCCAGTTAGTAATCAAAATATGTTTATTGGTCGGACCGATATTCAAAATTTCTTGGGCCACCCACTGGTTATTTCTTACTAATCCATTCGTTTTTTTAAAAAATCCACGATGCCTTCATAGCATTTCTTTGAATTCTCGAACTTTGTAAATCCGTGTCCTTCGTCAGGATAAACGCTGTATTCCACAGGTATTTTTCTTTCTTGCATCTTCTGGACTAGCAAATCGGATTGGGCTTTAGGCACTCGAATATCATTAGAACCTTGATGGACCTGCAAGGGAGTTTGAATTTGATCCAAATGATAGACTGGCGAGACTTTTTGATTGAAAGCTTGGTCCGTGCGTGGATCTTTGCCTAATTCGGATAACCAATAAGGTTGAACTGAAGCGGGCCAGCTTTGAATAAAACTTGCAAATTCGATAGGGCCAAAAATATTGACCGCTGCTCGGTAAACAGTGGCGTGTTGTGTGATCATGGACATCACACTGAAGCCCCCGAAGCTACCGCCTACGATAAACAGGTTATTATCATCGACGAAATCTAGGGTCTTTGCGTAGTTTGTAACAGCTAGCAAATCTTTGATGTGGCCCCCGCCCCAATCGCCGTTATCCATCATCTGAAATTTTTTACCGAAGCCTGTGCTGCCACGAACATTTGGAGCAACAACAACAAACCCATTATTTACAAGAAATTGAATGCGCGCGGAATATTCGGCATCCACATGATCTTCAGGGCCTCCATGAACCCACAGCAACAATGGTCTGCGATTTTTCTTGGAACTTCCATTGGGAATAAAAAAATGCGCCGAAATCGGTGTTCCGTCAAAACTTGTGACCATCGTCGAATACGAAGTCGCAAAATATTTTTCATTGATCCGGGATTGATTCGAATTATAAATCAGCTCTTTGAGGCCACCATCTTCGATATAATATTGAGTAGGGCGATCTGACGAGGCCACCAAAGTGATATGGGTATCAATACTTCCTTGACCGAAAATCATTTCTTCGATGTCTTTTTCTTGAAAGTTTTTCGCTGGAATTGCTTTTAATTTCGAATCAAACAGAGCGAATCGATTGAACATTCCTTCTCGGTATTTCACTGCAAGGTACTTTCCATTTTGGTAGCTCTTGAGGTTATGTACAGAGAAACCTTGAAACGACAAATTGATATCAACTTTTTTTGTTTTAAAGTTATAAGTCCATACACGATTTGCGTCTGAGTCTTTGGTAGAAGTAAAGTGCATCGCTCCATTGACGAATGCTGAATTGCTGTTTTTCACAGATTTTTCTTTGATCAAATATTGAAAAGAATTATTCCGCAAATCAACTAAGCCAATATGAATTTCATTATTTTCAATAAATTCTAAAACAGAGAGTTTCTTTTGAAATTCGTCATATTGATCACAATAGAAAGTTCGGCCTTTGGATGGAAGCAGAACACGCACACTGTTTGTGGGTTGGTTGTAAACCCGGATGTCACGTTCTTGTCTTTTGTTTTTCGACTGATTAAAATAAATATCATTGCCATCATCAGAGATCCCACAGGCCATGGAAACTTCAGAACCTTTGCCATCAGTAATTTGTACAACGGACCGATCAATTAACTTCATCAAATACAGGTCATAAATCTCGCTTCCACCAATGTCTTTCGAAAAGACAATTGTTTGTCCATTTTTGGAAACGTAAAAATAATTGACTGGTTCTGGAAACTGGGTGATCTGTTCCCACTTTTTATCTTTCATTTGATATGAAAAAATTTGATTGGTTCGTCCGTCTGATTTCAAAGCAAAAACAGTTTCACCGTCACTGGAAAGAACTAAATTGGATAAACCAGCGGTTTTAAAAAATTCTTCAAATGGAAAGGCAGGGGCATATTCGCGCTGTTCATAAACTCTCATGTTTTCTGGAATAGCACCTTCCTTTTTTTTCCCAGAAGAGCCACAACCCGCTGTGATTAAAATCAAAGAAAACGCTAAATACCTCATGATAGACTCCACCTAAAAATAGTTCTTGTTGATATCCTAAAATGTTTTATTCAAAGCTCTTTGCTAACTCGACGAAGGTACGAACCATCACTCCGCTGGCCCCCTTTTTCGAACAATAATTCAATCGGTTCCCAACAGCCCAACCCGTGCCGGCAATATCAAAATGAGCCCATGGAATGCCTTCACCAACAAATTGCTCCAAGAAAGCAGCTGCTGTGGAAGAACCGGCGCCTTTGCCACTTGAAATATTGGAAAGATCCGCAAAAGTCCCCTTCATATCTTTGACGTGTTCATCATGCAGAGGCATGTGCCACACAAGTTCGCCAGATTCATCTGCAGCACCTTCGATTTTTAATTTCATATCTTTATTGCGAGTAAAGTATCCAGTGTAGATATTTCCCAGAGCTATGACCATGGCTCCCGTTAATGTTGCAGCATCGACGATCATTTGGGGTTTTAATTCCGTCGCATAAGATAAAGCGTCAGATAAAATCAATCGCCCTTCAGCGTCTGTGTTGTTCACTTCAAAAGTTTTACCATTTCTTGCAGTGTGCACGTCACCTGGCTTTGTTGCAGCAGGACCAACCAAATTTTCCGTCGCCGCAACTAAACAAACGACATTGAGTTTTAATTTCATTTTAGAAATAGCCATCATGGTTCCAATAACATTGGCTCCACCGCACATATCATATTTCATTTCTTCCATTGCTGCCGAAGGCTTAATGCTGATTCCGCCGCAATCAAAAGTTAAACCTTTACCTACAAAACAAATCGGCTTTTGACTTTTTGGTCCGCCCTTGTATTCCATAATTATAAAACGTGGCTCTTGAACAGATCCATGAGACACACCTAACAAACCACCCATGCGTTCGCGCTTGATACGAGCTTTATCCCAAATAGTGACCTTCAAATTCGTTACACCACGAGCTGCTTTTTGAGCTTCTTGAGCTAAAATCGTCGGAGTCATCAGGTTTCCAGGCATGTCCCCAAGTCGGCGTGTGAAATTCACGGTGTCGGCTAAAATGATTCCATGTTGGAAAGCTTTTTTAACTTCAGCTTCTGCAGCAAATTTTGTGATGAGGTGAAAAGTTTTTTCTTTTGCTTCTGATTTTTTAGATTTCAACTCATCGAACTCATAGCTCGCAAGCTTTAAACCTTCAGAAAATGCTTGCACGTATTTTGGCGCTTGATCTTGGCTTTCAACGATATTTTCAAAATACACGCTGGCTTCAGCGGAGTTCAAATTCTTCAGTGCGTCCAGCGCCAACGTTGCTGATTTGCGGAAAATTTCATGATTGAGCTCTTCGATTTTTCCTAAGCCAATGATCACAATGTTTTCAGAATTTTCTAAACCGAGTCCTCGAAACACAACACATTCAAGAACTCTTCCTGTGATGCTTTTTTTTTCAATGGCAGCAGCGAACTTTTTTTCTGCTTCAGAATGATTCAATATGACTTGGGTCGTGTCCGATTTTTTCGAAACTTTACCAGAATTTTTAGTCGCGACAGTTTGATACGAAAACAGAACCAAGGTTTCTGAGGATTGAGATTGTGGCTTTAACAGATTGATTTTCATTTCGAATTCCTTTCAAGAGATCATTCACGGCTGATTTATTATGTTCGATTACATGATGTATCATACACTTTAGTCTAGGAAAAACTTTTTTAAAGTCCACACCATTGAAACCGAAGAGCTATTTGCAGACTCAAACAGAAAAAACAGGAGTTTATTGTGCCCCTCATCCCGTACGTTATCGAACAAACCAGCAGAGGCGAACGATCTTACGATATTTATTCACGACTCTTGAAGGATCGTATTATCATTCTCGGCAGTGCCGTGACTGATGAGGTCGCAAATACTATTATTGCACAATTTTTGTTCTTGGAAGTAGACAATCCAGAAAAAGATATCCACCTTTACATTAACTCACCTGGCGGTAGTGTTTCTGCAGGGCTTGCAATTTACGACATGATGCAGTTCGTGAAATGTGATGTTGCGACCTATTGCATGGGAATGGCTGCCAGCATGGGGTCGTTTTTGTTAATGGCCGGTGCGAAGGATAAGAGATACTCTCTGCCAAATACTCGCATCATGATCCATCAACCGCATTTAGGCGGAGGCGGAATCGGTGGACAAGTGACTGATATTGAAATTCACGCCAAAGAATTAGTGAAAACCAAGGAACGTTTGACAAAAATTTACGAACTTCACACAGGTCAAGGTTACGATAAGTTGAAAAATTTAATGGAAAGAGATCACTTTTTGGATCCGAAGGAAGCCCTTGAATTGGGTTTGATCGATCAAGTTGTTCCATCTCGAAAAGCAAGGGTGGCTTAATGAGCTTCAAAGAAAACAGCAGTTTAAAATGCAGCTTCTGTGGAAAAAGCCAGCGCGAAGTCAAAAAATTAATCGCTGGTCCAAATGTTTATATTTGCGATGAGTGTATTGATCTTTGCAATGACATTATTTCTGAAGAAAAAGACCGGGAAACAAAAGTCAAAGGGACTTTCAAAGTTCCAAAGCCAGCAGAGATTAAAGGCTTTCTAGATGACTATGTGATCGGACAGACTGGAGCAAAAAAGTCTTTAGCAGTTGCTGTGCATAATCACTACAAGCGTATTAATGCTGTGGGTGGCAAAAAGAGCGATGTGGAATTACAAAAATCCAATATTCTTTTAATTGGCCCAACAGGATCGGGAAAAACTTTGCTCGCACAAACTATTGCGAAAATTTTAAATGTTCCTTTTGCGATGGCAGATGCGACGACTTTAACTGAAGCCGGTTACGTCGGTGAAGATGTTGAAAATGTTGTTTTGAATTTGTTGCAAGCAGCTGATTACGATGTCGAAAAAGCACAAAAGGGCGTTATTTATGTGGATGAAATTGATAAAATTTCCCGCAAATCTGAAAACCCTTCAATTACTCGTGACGTCAGCGGTGAAGGCGTTCAACAAGCCTTGCTGAAAATTCTTGAAGGCACTGTTGCAAACCTTCCTCCAAAAGGTGGTCGTAAACATCCACAACAAGAATTCATCCAAGTTGATACTTCCAATATTTTGTTTATCGTCGGTGGTGCCTTTGTTGGTTTAGATAAAGTCATCGATCAGCGTGTGTCCAACAAAACCATGGGTATCGCTGCCGATATCAAGAGTCCATCAGCAATGGCTGCGGACAATACACTGCAGAAAGTTGAACCAGACGATTTAGTGCGATTCGGATTAATTCCTGAATTTATCGGTCGTTTGCCTGTTCTTGCAGTCTTGGATCAGTTGAACGAAGCCGCCTTGGTTGATATTTTAGTGAGCCCTAAAAATGCGATAACAAAACAATATCAGAAATTGTTTTCCTATGAAGGTATCGAGCTGAAGTTTACAGATAAAGCTTTACATGCAGTTGCACAAACAGCATTGAAAAGAAAAACTGGAGCACGCGGACTTCGTGGAGTTCTTGAAACATCGATGCTTGATGTGATGTTTGAAGCGCCGAGCATGCCTCACGTTAAAGAAATTCATATCGATGAAAAAGTGATCAATGAAAAAGCTGCTCCAAGAATGGTTTATAGAACACAGGAAGAAATGGACGCAGCTGCGACAAAAAAATCTTCTGATCCAGCAGAAAGTGCATAGTTTACTTTTTTAAAAACAGGATCAGTTCCTATAAACAAAGAAAAACTCTATTTAATTCTACTCATGAGCAAATTGGACTTGATTCCAAAATACTCATGAGTAAACTGGACTTGTGTCCAAAATACTCACGCGATATTTACAAACTCAAATTAAAGATGACTTAAGTCAAAAAATGGTCTTTTTAGGTGGGCCGCGACAGGTTGGAAAAACAACCTTAGCTCAAAGTTTATTGAAAAACTATAGGGATGATCACCCTGCCTATTTAAACTGGGACAGCGATATCCACCGAAATAAGATTAAAAATAGAAACTGGCCCAAAAGTGAACCTCTTATTGTCCTTGATGAAATTCATAAATTTAAAAATTGGCGGAATATGGTCAAAGGGTTCTATGATACTCTGAAAAATTCCCACTCTTTTTTGATCACTGGTTCGGCACGCTTGGATCATTTTCGCAAAGGCGGAGACTCTTTATTAGGTCGATATCATTATTACCGACTGCATCCCTATAGTTTGAGTGAGTTAGATTTTGAACCAGGCTCCATGGAAAAATTAATGCAATTCGGAGGATTTCCCGAGCCCTACCATGCATCTGATGAAAGACATTTAAGACGATGGCATTTACAAAGACTCAATCGATTGATTCGAACAGACTTGCGTGACTTAGAAAATATTCGAGACCTGGATAAAATGTATGCTTTAGCGGAAGAACTTCCAAACCGAGTCGGCTCACCTTTATCAATCAACTCCTTAGCAAAAGACATTGAAGTTGATTTCAAAACAATGCGTAATTGGTTAACGATTCTGTCGTCCTTGTATTATTCTTATCAAATTGCTCCTTTTGGTTCTACAAAAATTAGAGCGGTCAAAAAAGAACAAAAATTATACATGTGGGACTGGAGTCAAGTCGACTCACCCGGCCTGCGTTTTGAAAATCTTATCGCTTCACATTTGCTTAAATACTGTAATTACTTAGAAGATGTTCAAGGTTTTAAAATGGAACTTCGTTTTTTGAGAGATACGGATAAACGTGAAATAGATTTCGTCGTTTTAAAAAATAAAAAGCCTGTTTTCGCCGTCGAATGCAAGCATGGTGAGAAATCAACGTCACCTCACATTTTTTACTTTCGAGACCGCACGACGATACCTCACTTTTATCAAGTTCACATGGGAAAAACACACAAACAGGTTGATGATCAAATTTCTATTTTGCCATTTGTCGAATTTTGTAAGCAAGTAGGCCTTGTATAAATAGAAGCTGTATTCCTTGGATGGGTAGAAAACTTGAATCAAATAAATGAAAAAAACAAAGGCCTGTGGGTTGGATTAGGTTCCTATTTTTTGTGGGGATTTTTTCCGATTTATTGGAAGCTCCTCCATGATCGTGGGTCCTTGGAAATTCTAGCTCACCGATTTGTTTGGGCTTTTGTCTTTTACCTTTTCATTTTTTTTCTATCACAAAAAGAATCCATCAAGCTATTGCGTCAGCTCCACAAACGTGAGCTAGGACTGGGTTTGCTTTCCACACTGCTGCTGGCTGTGAACTGGGGCTATTATATTTATGCTGTGAACAGCGGTCAGATTTTGGAGGGCAGCCTCGCTTACTTTATCAATCCTATTTTAAACGTCGTGGTGGGAGTTTTATTTTTCAAGGAAAAATTACCTTTGGTCTTGAAAATTTCAATTTTGCTTGCAGCCATTGGCGTAGTATTTAAAATTTATTTACATCCCACCTTTCCATCTGTGGCCTTGATTTTGGCTTTTAGTTTTTGTTTTTATGGGGTTGTCAAAAAACTTTCAAAAGCACCGGCAGGCTTGTCTTCTGTTTTAGAGGGATTTTTCGGATTTTTACCGGCTTTGATTTTTTTGGTAATGACATCAAAGACAAGTTTGGAAACAACATCCAACTCTCATTGGGTTCTGTTTATTGGTTCAGGGGTTGTGACAGGCTTACCGCTCTTCCTTTTTTCATATGCGGCACAAAGAATTCCATATTCTGTTATGGGAATGATGCAGTTTATAGCTCCGACTTTGCAAATGATAATGGGAGTTTTTATGTTTCATGAAGCCTTCACGCAATCGCACTTAGTTTCTTTTGCCTTTATCTGGGCAGGAGTCGGACTTTACGTTTATTCTCAACTGATCAAGCTAAAATCAGTCCCTTAAAATTGGAAATCCCAACTGTCGTAGGATTCCCTGCATCCGGGATTAAGATTTCATCAAGCTTTGTTTTTTTTCTAAATAATAATCCCAGCTTCCATCGTAAATTTGTAAATGGGATTTATCGAGCTCGAAGACTTTCGTGGTGATCTCTCTCAAAAAGTGCCGATCATGGCTCACAATTAAAACAGTTCCCTGAAATCTTTTAATGGCATCAAGCAGGACTTCGCGAGAAACAATATCTAAATGATTCGTAGGCTCATCTAACACAAGTAAATTCACTGGCTTTGCTAAAATGGTTGCAAGAACGACCCTGCTCTTTTCACCACCAGATAGAATTGATATTTTTTTATCTGCGTCTTCTCCAGAAAATTTAAATGCACCCAAGAGTGCTTTCACTGACCCTACACTGGAGTTTGGTATACGACCATGGACTTCTTCCATCACAGTATTTTTTGGGTCAAGAACATCTAGAGAGTTTTGACTGAAGTAGCCAACTTCAATACTTTGTCCTACAGCGTATTTACCGCCGGTCGAATCAGTTTGGCCGGTGATGATTTTAAGTAAAGTTGATTTACCTGCGCCATTCACACCGACAACAGCGACTCGATCCAGTCGTTTGACTAAGGCACTCGCGTTGGTGAACACAACTTTTTCACGGCCGTCTTCCGTTTTCCAAATCTTAGAGAGTCCTTCGATTTTGACAACTTCATCGCCGCCGCGCGGAGTATTTCCCCATTCAAAGCGAATGGTTTGTTCTTCTGGCGGAATTTCAATGCGCTCGATTTTATCAATTTTTTTCACACGAGATTGCACTTGGGCTGCGTGGGATGCCCGCGCTGCGAATCTGGCGATAAACTCTTCTTCTTTAGCTAGCATGTCTTCTTGGCGTTTTGCAGATGCAATCAATTGTTCAAGGCGAATTTTTTTCTCGCGTTCATAAAAATCGTAGTTGCCTGTATACGTCGTGATTGTCTTGTGTGCCACTTCGACAATTTTTGAAACCAGGCGATTCATGAATTCACGATCGTGGCTTGTCATTAAGATTGCGCCCTTAAAATCAACTAACCACGCTTCAAGCCAAATGATGGATTCTAAATCTAAATGGTTTGTTGGCTCGTCCATCAGCAACAGGTCAGGGTTTAGAATTAAAATTTTCGACAATGCAATTCGCATTTTCCAACCACCGCTGAAGCTTTCAGTTTTTCGTTGGTGATCTTCGGGACCAATTCCTAAACCTGTTAAAATTTCTGCGGCTCGGGAATCTAAATCGTATCCGCCCAGCCGCTCAAAGTCGGCCTGTAAATTTCCATACTCGTCCAGGATCTTAACCATTTCGTCATCATCCATGGGTTCACAAAGTCGAGCTTCGATATCTGCAATTCTTTTTTGCATGCGTGGAATCTCACCCACTGCAGTTTTCACTTCGTCCAGGACTGTGCGCCCTTTCATCTCTTCGATATTTTGAGAAAAATACCCGATAACTAAACGATCTGGTTTTGAAATTGTTCCTTCTTCACAGCCTTCTTCATTCGTGATGATTCGAAAGACTGTGGTTTTGCCCGCCCCATTGGGACCGACTAGGCCAATTTTTTCACCAGCATTGATTTGAAAAGAAGCATTTTTGTATAAAATTCGTGGACCATATTGTTTTGTAACATTGGAAAAGTGTAGCATCACACAGGGGTCTAAATTTTTCACGTTTTTGTCAAGGCGATGCTGAAAAATAAATTTTCTATGGACCAAAGTGCTTGAATTTACCTCATGCAACACAGAAACACGGGATTTTGTTAAATAATTATTTTGTTTTTAACCGATGATTTCCTTTTGCAGTCGGACCTTGTAGCCCTATACTAATGAGAGCAGCATATTGCCTCCACGGGAAGGAGCCCCTATGAGCAGTCCGTCGACAAGTTCTAAAAACAGTCAACAGCTACCTCTTTTGCCTTTGAGGGATTTGATTATTTTCCCCCACATGATGATGCCTTTATTCGTCGGTCGGGAAAAAAGTATCAACGCTCTCGAAGATGCCATGAGCAAACAAACAGATATTGTTTTAGCAGCTCAAAGAGATGCCAAAACAAACAACCCAGAACCTAAAGACATTTATTCTGTTGGTACCCTGGGAACAATCATCCAACTTTTGCGCTTACCAGATGGCACAGTAAAAGTTTTAGTCGAAGGCAAAAAGCGAGTAAAAATCAAAGCGTTTGTTCCTCACGATAATTTTTTTGTAGTTGATGCGGAAGTGATTGAAGAAGACGTTGAAAATCAAGTTGAAGCTCAGGCCCTGATTCGGTCGGTGAAATCAACTTTTGAAAATTACGTGAAACTGAACAAACGCATTCCACCAGAAATTTTAATGCGAGCTTCAACGATTGAATCAGCTGCGGAAC
>JBKCTJ010000240.1:0-1068 GCA_046318875.1 Pseudobdellovibrionaceae bacterium
GGAAATGACGGAGACTGCCGAATTAATTTCTGGCGCCACAGAAAAATCTTTGGTGATCTTGGATGAAATCGGGCGCGGGACATCAACTTATGATGGTTTAAGCCTAGCCCAAGCTATTTTAGAATATTTGATTCTTAAAAATCGATGTCTGTGTTTATTTGCAACCCATTACCACGAGCTAACAAAATCCAGTGAAAGATTCCCTGAGATTATGAATGTTCACATGGAAACACGGGAAACTTCAGAAGGTTTGCGCTTCACTTACAAACTGAAATCTGGACCAGTGCAAAAGTCCTTCGGGGTCCTTGTTGCTCAAAGTGCGGGCTTACCCAAAGAACTCATCGCACACGCGAAAAAAATTCTTCATCAATTGGAAAAATCTCAAGCAGCATCAACAGACTCAAAACAGATTCATCTTTTTGACTGGGTTGAAACGGCATCCTCACAAGCCAGCATTGCCCCAGAAATGAACCCAGCTGAAAACAAAGTCCTTGCTGAGATAGCTACCCTGGATTTGAACTCATTGACCCCAATGAATGGGCTAATCAAGTTAAATGAGTTTCAGAAAATCCTGAAATCATCCTCTTCAAATCACCAATCCAATCACCAATCCAATCATCAATCAAATCAGCAACTGGAAACTTGATCCCTCTGAGGAGTTGTGACATCTTAAATAGAGATACGGATTCTTAGGATATTTAAGTCGGATTGGGGAATTTCATTA
Organism: Pseudobdellovibrionaceae bacterium; assembly: GCA_046318875.1. Taxonomy (GTDB): domain Bacteria; phylum Bdellovibrionota; class Bdellovibrionia; order Bdellovibrionales; family Bdellovibrionaceae; genus JBKCTJ01. Next base: position 725 of record JBKCTJ010000240.1, read on the forward strand.
TGAGTATTGGTAAAAAATTGATGGATTTTTTCTTTGGCAAAGAACCAGATATTTTTGACGAACAAGGAAATGTCATGCACAAATTCCCAAAGAAAAAATGGGAAGCTTGGCAAAATCGAATGAAATCAGATCCACAATTCAACTGGAGAAATCACTCTGGCATAGCGGGACCAAAACGGGGATCTCAAACCCAACAGAACAAGCCCTAGTTATCGAGGGTTGGCGCAAACGTCGACAACATCCATTCCAATATCGTAATTTAGTTTTTTATTCTTTGTTAATTTCGAAAAGCATTGTTGTGAAGCTAGCTGATAAGCTTCTTCCCAAGTATTCGACTTGGTTTT
>JBKCTJ010000241.1:0-6767 GCA_046318875.1 Pseudobdellovibrionaceae bacterium
CTTGCGGACGTCTTCCGAGAATTACAACTTCCAGAGTTGAGGAGTGCTTCCTATTGATTTGTTGACTCTCAAAACCATATTTTGGCACCGTAAAGTTTTTCGAATTTTATTGGTTGTGAGTTTGGGTGTTGCTTTGGTAACATATGCGATCTGTTCGCGTTTGAAACCCAGATATTCAATGGTGGCCTTGGTCGAGTCGGCAGCTCTTGGCGCAAGCTCAAGTGAATCCACAACAACAATGCCATTGATGCAAAAGAATGGTTCCTCGATGAAACAAGATGCTATGGCATTCTTGGAGTTCCATTTTGTAACCTCAGGGTATTCGAAGTATGGTTCAAGGCTGACTGAGGTGCGCGAACAGAAAAACACCGAGTTGATTCAGTTGGTAGCAGAGGGCCCAGAAGCTCAATCTATCGAATTGTTTTTGAGCGAGATTGTGCTTGAGTTGCAAAAAAAATACGAACCCAAAGTGAAAGATGTGACTTCAGATTTGACCTCAAGAGTTGAATTTTTGAACAAGGAAGTGAACTCGCTTGAAAAGTTCAGAGCACAATTAGACAATGCCATTCGCAGTGTTGGACCGTCTCCGACCTTGGTCACACAGTTGATGGATATCAATCACGACCTGGCAAAATTAAAGCAAAACTATTTAGATCTCAAGGCACTGCTCTCAAATGAGAAATTGCACAATTTTAAAATGGACTCCATCAGACAAACCAACGGCGGAGCTGCAATCTGGCCCAAGAAGCTGCAAGTTTTGTTTTTTGCCGAGCTGATCGCTCTCATTTTAACCGCTTATGGTTTATTTTTGCGTCACCAACTGAAAAGCAAATACCCTGGAAAACTGAGGATTGCAGCTTCGGCTTAAAATGCGACTACTCTGAGACCATTGGGAGATCACAAAAAAGACTGGCATTTCAAAAAGCACTCTTCATAGAATGTGCGAGCCCGACGCAAATCCAACATGAGAGAGCACAGGCAGAGTGCTAAATTTTATTTACCATATTGGATGCTTGTTCAATTCAAAAATAAATTCCAAAAAAATAGCGACATCATTTTCATTAAAGAAACTGCTCTTAAATATGGGCAACGGTAAAAAGTTTGAGTTCCTTCGATTTATTGTCGCATGACTCCAGCCGATGCTAATTTTTTCAAGCAATGAGCTTTTTCCGCATTGTCTCGGGCCCCATAGAACTTGCACCGGTAAACTTGCGGACTGCTCTAAAAATGTTGATAAATCCCTTTTAATCCAAATGCTTGGCTACGTTAAATTAGTAATTTAATGTAGCCAAGTGAATTTACTTGTTGTTGTAATATCAAAAATAAAAAAATGCAAAGCTGCCTGATTGCAAATAACTGAGATCATGGCCTTGAACTGCTTCTACTCGTCTGACTTTTTTGCGAGACTTATCACTTTTGCTCAAGGTTTATGACAGCAGCACTCAAAGGATTTGTGCTTTGGCCTTTCTTTTTTTGCATATATCCAACTGCAGGTTGCGGCGTTGCTGCTCGGATCTTTTGGCCGTCGTTTTCCGAGAATTCGTTTTTATCCGTCTTTTCCCTAAAATTTATCGATAAGCCCCGAATCTTGTCGTCTCTCTTTTGGTTGAGTCACAAATGCTATTATTTCACGCTCCGCTCGTATTGTTTATCAAAGAGTAGATCAATTGAAAGCTCTGAACTATTCAAAAAAAGCCTGTTTGTAAAATCTTTAGATCCTGCGAAAAAGCTGTTTCAGCTATGGACTTCTTTTGTCCCTGGCTTGAATTCAACAAGTAAATTCTTTACCGGATAGTCCAAATTCGGCCCAAATCTATTCAACACTCTTTCATTCTTCAAAGTTCGATGAGTCGCTTCAAAACACCGTTAGTCGTAAATATCTGCGATTCGCGGGAAATGACTAAATAATCAACCCAGACGAAGGAAGAGCAACAAGATGGCAACAAAGAGAGGCGACGTGACCGTAGGACGAATTCAGTCCTGATTTGAGAGATTCGAGCCAAAGAAACTTCGGGGACACTAAACAATAATAAAGTTAGTTTGGATTTCAGTAACGACATGAACTTATGTCTAGAATTATTCCTGTTTTTGGATTTTTTTTTCTTTTGAAGTACCATGGGTTGAAGTCTAAATAATAATGCGAAAGGATTTTTCTAATGCTAAGAGCTTACTTTTTTGTTTTTTTGATGTTGTTCTCACTGTTCTTTGCAAATGCGTCCTTCGCTTCAAAAGCTAAAAAACCGCCGACGAAAGAAGAAAAAGAAAAAATCAGATTAGTGGTGCACAATGCATGGGAAAAAGGCATGGAAAATACCTTCAATAGTTGGGTGAGATTGTCAAAAAATTCTCAAAGCGTGAAAGATTTTTATTCCAATTTTTTTGGCTTGGATTCGAAGCACGACATATTTAAAAAAATTGATCCTGAAGTCAAAATTCCTGTGATTGTGAAGATCCCAAAGGGGGTTGAGATTCACTTGAAGACCGAAAATCCATTTACTATTGTCATGTCAGAAAAGTTTGGTGAGATTGATTTTAATAAGGTAAAACCAAAGCACGAAGTACAGCATTCTACTGAAAAAAATAGTTTTTTTGCTCTGGATTTGTTTTCACTAACATTTGAAAAAGCGCACGCGGGAGCTGTTGATTGGATGGCAAGACTCGGTTTAGCTGCTTACGAAAGAGCTGCATTAGGTGTTTCCAGGTGGGGGGGCGCCAGGGAGCCTACCGTTAGCAACGGTACAGGATTACTCCGTCTGTCAGCCGGGATGTCAGGCACTGTCGGGGGATCGCTGGTTGCAGCGGGCTGTGTACTTGGTATGCAGAACGGTGTCCAAGATAGTAACGTTCAAAATTGTTCGGATGGTGCCTACGCGATTGCAGACAATGCTGCGGCATATGGTGTATTGCTCGCTACTTCTGGAGCGTCGGCAGTTGGAGTAGTGGGAGCAGCGACGCCTGTAGGGCGCGCAGCGCGAGCCGCTGTTGCTTTAGGAGGAGTTGGCGCAATCATGTTGTATGGAATTCCACGTCCAGGAGAGCTTCTTTTCAGTTCGGGCCGTTTAGAGTGTACAAGCGCGACTGCTTTTAGATTTCGGGTTCGACAGATTAACAATGTTTTAACCACACCATATTCAGTTTCTTCAGAAGGAGTTAGTTACGAAACTTCGCTCGGCGGACGGTCAACAATTGGAAACAATACCGCATCGTGGATCAGTTTTCTGAGGCAGAATGCGAATACTTCAGGATTAAGCGAAGATCAACTTAATAGGCTAGCTGAAGGTATGGTGAACGACATCAACGCGAAAACGGAAGAGTGTCGGCGCGGTGGCGCAGGATTCTCTAGAAATATCCCTTTAGACGAGGCCGTGCCGAGCGTTGCACCACTCACTCCTCCTCCTGTCGGGCGACAATAAGGCTTGAAAGGGAGATCTGCCTTCATCATTTTTTTAATTTGTTTTGAAGGATTTCTCCCCATTCAATTGCACGCCGACGAATCTAAAAAGGTAAAACAGCACAAAGATATTACAGAAAAAGCATACAAAGCTCAAATGGACAGAGTTTTTCTTGAGCTTGCTAATCAAGCTAAAAAATCTAAAAATCCCAAAGAGTTTTTTTTATTCCTTTCCAGTGATTTCAATGAAAAGAATACTGAATATAAAAAAAATCTTTCCATCCTTGAAAAAATGAAAATGCCAATCATTGTTACAAGAAAATCGGAAATTGAATTTATTTTTGCCCATGAATCTCGCCCACTTCGGATCAAGTTGGCTGAAAAACTTGGACAGATTTACATCAACGATGATGTTCCCGAAATTTATTTTGAAAAGCTAAGAAAAGAAAAAACTGCAGTACTGCCAACAACACAAACTATTTGGTCATATTTATTCCAAGGTGAATCGGCATTTGCTTGGGCGAGTCTCTTGCTTCGAGGAGCAATGGTTGGCGGTCGATTGGTTCATTTTCTTTTAGGCAATTCAATCCGTGCGACAGCAATTTCTACTGGCGCAGGAGCTGTCATTGGTTGTGCCGTATCTATTCCGCAGAGGGAGCAAACTGAAAATTATCTGGAAGGTTGTGCTCCGGGAGCTATGACTGGCGCTGGCTTTGGGTCACTTGCCTCGTTCAATAAGCTTAACAATTTAGTGCGTTTTTTAACTGAAACGGGATCTTTGACAGTTCGTCAGTTAAGTTCTTATGGTTTTATTGGGTCAGTCGGAATTCTGCTTTCTCGAAGCGGTTATGATTTTGCTCGAGCCAATGGTTCAATCCTCAGATGTCAATCGATGCGAACATTTACACTTTCAAACCGACACTTGGGTGCAACTCGATCAACCATTGTCGATTATGATAATGGAATCCTCACATTTTATAAACGAAGTTCTTCAAACTCACGAGAAGTCGAGACTGTCGACGTTCCCGAGAATTTGGAAGCAGTTCAAGATTTTTTCCGAACAAATTTGCAGTTACCAACACCGATTCCTGATGAACATCTTCAAGTTCTAGCCGAGGCCTTTCTGAGCAACTTGGAAGAGCTTAAAGAGACATGTAATCAAAACCCAGGAAGAAATATTCCCCAACCCGGGATTGATTTGAACTCTGTTCATTCTGAAATGTTGCGTCAACCTGGGCGAAGATAGGTGTTTGATGCCCGTTAAATGTCCGTTGGCCAAGTATGATTTCCTTGTTTTCCAATCTTGATCATCGATGACTCCACTATTTTCGTTCTCGTTTCGTGATTTTGGCAAAATCAGAGATTTTAAATTCTTTGAACGAATTGACGTGATGACGTTGGGACACAAATGCCTGCGCACAATAGTAAAATGAAGAAAATCAGGCTAGGGCTAAGGAAAAATCACTCTACTAAAAATTGTTTGTGAAGAATTTGTATGTCATATTCTCAAATTCATGCAAAATTTTGGAAGCCTCACTTTTAAACAAGCAAAAGACCAAATGAACCTTGAGTTCAAGATGGCAAAATTTCGCCCACTTCCACGAGTAACGGATCTTCAAAAAAGATCTGCTGATTATTTCAAAATTTCAATTTATGCTAAGAAATCGAAGTTGTTTGCGGCAATGGTTGAAAATATTCACTTTGCAGTAGAGCTTTTGGTGAAGTCGATGATTGTTGATTTTCACAAAGATAATCTTCCAACACACAACGTGGGACTGTTGTTGCAAGTTCAGAATTCAAACCAACTTTCACCTTTGGATCTAATGAAAACACAGAAAAATTTTGCAATCTTGAAGAAAGCTCTGGAGAATATTGAATTAATGGCATGGAAGGTGAACTACAGATACGAAGAGGCTCCTTATAATATAGAGGACGCTCGTATTGTATTTCAGGCATACAAAGAGGTGTACCTATGGTTAAAAAAACATTAAGTGACGAAATGTTTGACATCTTGAGTGCTGAATTGAATGCATCTCATTTTGAGATTGTCATGGAGTTTGGATCTACAAAACGTGCGATAGTGGTATCGGATGTGTTCAAATCACCAAGTATTTTGAAACGGCAGGATATGGTTGTAAAAGTCCTTGAAAAGAATGCTCCCGAAATTTACTCGAATTTTATTTGGTCATTCATGGCATTAAATTCAAATGAGTATCAAGATTGGCGGAATAATCAAAAAGACGCTGATCAATCCAAGATTGAAAATCAAAAAATTGCCGCTCGCGAGATGTAGATTTCTTTTGCAGATGGTCCAATAATTCCTTCACAGCTGGAACGAATGGTTCTGTCTAGAGATCTGCAGAAAATTGGGACTCGAAAAAATACCTTTATTTAACTAAATATTTGCTAAAAACGGCAAGAAAAAAGTGTCAATAAGTTCGACACGCTGTTTTTGGAAAAAGCTCTTTTTTGACAGGCTCAAGAGAGATTGTCACCGATTGCGAAATGGGAACTGAGGAAAATCATAAACTTAAATTTGGAATGCTTATTGTATGCTCGATGTTGAAACTATCGTTGCTCTGTATGGGAAATTAATCCCATAGAAATTGGAACGGTATTGGAGAACTTATGAAAAATAAACTTTTTTTAGTTATGCTTCTTGGCTTAGGTCATTTTGCTAATGCATCTATTGAATGCGTCAACGAAGTCGACGAAGACTCTGATACATATATCGCTGTCACTATCGACCAGTCAAAAAGTGATCAAATTCAAATTAAGCAATACGCTAGCTCCTATGTGGTTGTTCAGAAGTTTATCAACGTGCAGAATTTAATGGACGATGCAGGTACATTTATAGGTACAAAATATAAAGCAGAATCGGCTGATATCTCTTTTTCTGAAGAAGGTAATCAATACAACGGGAAGATTTCTTTTGATCTTGACCTGAACCAGACAAATCGGGAGGCTTCGTTTTCACTCAGTAGATTCGATGAATCGGAGAACAAATTCGTAATTGTATTAGAAAAAGAGAAATTGACTTGTCGGACATCCAATTGAGCCTTAAAAAAAAATGGAGCTTTGGAAAAAGCTCTTTTCTCAAGAATACATTCAAAAGACTTTAAAAATTGGAAAGTTCTTGGGGCTGCCTGTGACAGAAAAAGTTCGAGGACAAACCATCGCATTGCCTTTTCACAATCAAATGACTGAAGAGCAAGTTATTCGTGTTGTGAATGGGCTTGCGGACGTCTTCCGAGAATTACAACTTCCAGAGTTGAGGAGTGCTTCCTATTGATTTGTTGACTCTCAAAACCATATTTTGGCACCGTAAAGTTTTTCGAATTTTATTGGTTGTGAGTTTGGGTGTTGCTTTGGTAAC
>JBKCTJ010000242.1:0-1259 GCA_046318875.1 Pseudobdellovibrionaceae bacterium
GATCAATAGTCTGAAATTTAGGGAAGATTATTTCACAGGAATCCATTAAAAACTGAAGATCTCGGGTTGCTCCAGAAATCTTTATCGTGCAAAGATTTTCTTTGTTTAAATCCTGAAGAACCTGCATGAACAGCGTCAGACCATAAGAACCGACGAAGCTGAGTTCTTTCAGACAGAAGATCATCTTCGTTTCTTTATAGTCTTTCATAAGAACTCGCTTCAGTTCTTTTGACTTCTCAATTTCAATACGTCCACTTAAGCACACTAAAACCACACCTGAAAATCTTGTCACTGTAGCACGCATCACAGACCTCATTTTTTACAACAGCTTTTCAGCCATTCTTCGTCTGCCAACGCTATCGGCTAGCTCACATCTTAATTTCACGAGACGTTGGACAATTTCGTAATTGCTCCATACAATTTCTACACAAATGTCGAGTTTATCAGGTCTTTTCCGTATCAAAACTGTGCTTTATTTTTTTGCTATCCTGGTCCTATCGAATCGGGCTTTTGCTGATCGTGTCTCGGCTAAAATTGGCGACTTAACTGTTGCAGCGGATGATTTATTTCTGGATCAAGACAAAGACTTTGCTTCTTTGCGGGGCAATGTTCAAATTATCCATAAAGGGCAATTCTTAGAAGCAGCAGAAGTCGATATTCACCGGGGCACAAGAAAAGCATATCTTCGAGGCAAAGTGATCATTCAAGATGCGACCACTCGCATCGAAGGTGATAAAGTAGATTTTGATTATGAAAACTCAACAGGAATTATTTATAACGGTATTGTAAAATCCGGGAATGTGGCTTTTTCCGGCGATATTCTACATAAAACCAAAGATCAAGAATATTATGTTTTGAACGCCGATTACACCACATGCGACAATTGTCCCCCAACATGGAGTTTTTCGGGAAATTCTATTCGGGCCACCATCGGCGGCTACGCTTACATTAAAAATTCCGTTTTGCGCTTTGGAGGAGTACCCTTTTTCTGGTTACCTTATTTAGTGGTGCCTTTGAAAAGCGATCGCCAGAGTGGCCTGCTGGCGCCAAGCTTTGAAACATCGACAAGCTCAGGCCTGATTTATTCTCAAGGTTTCTTCTGGGCAATTTCTCGAAACCAAGATGCAACTCTGCAAATGACGAACTATGAACTTCGAGTACTCAAAACCGGTCTAAATTATCGCTATGTCCTTGATCAAAACTCTGCCGGGGAGTTTGACGGAGCTTTTATAAATGATCGCGTGTTTAGCAATGAAAGC
>JBKCTJ010000243.1:0-10621 GCA_046318875.1 Pseudobdellovibrionaceae bacterium
CTGCTGGAATGAATAAATATAAACAAAAATTTGCAAACGAAACCAAGGCCCGCACTTTAACGGAAGCCCTTGTCGGCGCAGATGTTTTTGTTGGACTTTCTGTTGCAGGTGCCGTGACTCAAGAAATGATCAAACACATGGCCAAAGATCCAGTGATTTTTGCGATGGCAAATCCAGATCCAGAAATTGACCCAGTGAAAGCTCGAGAAGTTCGACCAGATGCCATTATTGCAACAGGACGGTCTGATTTTCCAAATCAAGTGAATAACGTTTTAGGATTTCCATCTATTTTCCGAGGCGCCCTTGATACCAGATCAACACAAATTAATGAAGAAATGAAACTTGCTGCAGTGAAGGCCCTTGCTCAACTCGCAAGAGAAGAAGTCCCAGATAAGGTTTCAGACACTTATGGCGGCAAGAGTTTTAAATTTGGTCGGGACTATTTAATTCCAAAACCCTTTGATACTCGAGTTCTGATGTGGGTCGCACCTGCCGTCGCAAAAGCTGCCATTGCATCGGGTGTTGCTAGAAAAAAAATTACAGATTGGAATTTATACCGCGATCAATTGGAAGCCTTTCAAGGAGCATCAAAAGTTTTTATTCGAAATGCCATTCACAAGGTCCATCAGAATTCACAGCTGAGTCATGGTCGCTTACCGCGAATTGTTTTTCCAGAAGGAACTTCTTCGAAAGTTTTAAAGGCATTAAGAACCCTCGTGGATGAAAAAATCTGCCAGCCTATTTTATTGGGCTATCCAGAACGAGTAAAAGAAAAAATTCAAGCACTTGATCTGACAAATTTATTGAATGTTCCAGTCATTCACCCGTCCCAACATCCACAGTTTCAAAATTACGTACAGATCCTTTATGAAAAGCGCCAACGCAAAGGTGTGAATTTAAAAGAAGCTGAACGACTGATGGCTAACCCAGATTATTTTGCTTCCATGATGGTGCTTCAGGGCGATGCCGATGGAATGGTCAACGGAGCTTCGCAAGATTATGCTGAAAGTGTAAAACCCATTTTGCAAACCATCGGACTTCACAATAACGGTGTTGCAAGTGGATTAAATTTTGTTTTGACGGAAGATAAATTTCTAATTTTAGCGGACAGCACAGTGAACATTGATCCAAGTGCAGAACAACTTGCTCACATTGCTTTGCAAGCAGCGCGAGTCGCAGAATATTTCGGAGCAGTTCCACAGATTGCGATGTTAAGCTATTCCAATTTCTCGGGTGCCGAGGGAACTCCAAACAAAATGAAAGCAGCAGCTGAAATGGTCAGGCAGCTACGCCCTGATTTGAAAGTCGATGGCGACATGCAGGCCGATACGGCAGTCAATCCTTCCATTGTGGAGCGAATTTTTCCATTTAGCGCTTTGAAAGAAGGGGCAAATATTTTAATTTTTCCAAATCTGGAATCAGCAAATATTTCTTACAAACTTTTGCAACAACTTGGAAAAGTAGAGGTCATCGGGCCTTTTTTAATGGGAATCAAACGCTCAGCGAATGTTTTGCAGCGAACCACAACTGTGGATCAAATTGTCAATTCCTGCGTGTTGACAGCCCTTGAAGCGCAGTACATTCAGGAACGATTGGAAAAGAAAAAGATGCATTAACGTTGAGATGCGATTCGAATACCGGTAGGCTCAATGACGATAAGTCGATCTTTGTACAGCCCACCTAAGGCAATTTTAAATTTCTTTTTACTTACTCCAAATTCTTCGTAAATTTGTTCTGGCGAAGTTTTATCTGTTAGTGGAAGAAAACCTCCGGCAGCTATCAGCTTTGCCAAAATTTTTGATGTCGCTTCATCGCCACCTTTGTGGCCTACTTTGTACAAAGTTAAATCCAACTTTCCATCTTCGCGGACTCTTTTAATATAGCCCACCATAAATTCATCTTTATGAAGAGTTTTAAAAACTTCGTTATGATAGAGGACACCCCAATACTTGGCATTCACAATGGCTTTGTAACCCAGATCCGTTTGAGTTTTAATCACCAGATCAACTTGCTGGCCGTCTTTGTATTCGCCCGGTTCAACATGATCTAAAATTTGAGTTGGCGGCAAGGTTGCTTTCAAAATTAAATCCCGTAAGCCGATTTCGATACAGGTTTAAAATAAATCTTCAGCCCTTGTGCTGGATTTTTGATGATATTCTCAAGTTCTTGAACTTTTGCAGGAATTTCATTTCCGTTGCTATCTTTTGTATCAATAACACGGACAAAAGCTGGGAAACCCTTAATCACTTTTGGTGCATCAATGACTTGACCGTTTGAAATCTGCGCTGTTCGAACATCAAAATTTCCGGTGTTGTTTACTCCACCTGAAGCAACCGGCGCTCCATTTCGTTTGTGTAAAAGAACAATGGGATGAACACCGATCAAACGCTCACTTATATACCGATCTTGAGTTGATCCGTAGGAAGTCACTAAATCAAAAACGCCTGGGGCAACATCAGCACAAAGACGAATACAACCTGCCGATGCGCGTGTTCCAATTTGATTTCTGCACCAGTCTGTGCGCGTTTGGTGAATCGCGGTTCCATATTCAGATTCAAACCAAAGACTGAATGGCATTGCTTCTCCGTAACTTACAGATCGATAACCGCGCTGTGCAGATTGGACTCTCATATATCCTTCCCGAGTATCATGTTGTCCTGGGGTTAACTCGCGGCCAGTTGAAACTGGAGCTGTCAAAATCAATTCAACCTGATCCCCGTTTCTACGATAAACATACATTGTTTGTGGTTGGCGCTGATTACCGCTGCGCTGAATGGTTCGGCTATTCGATTTCGATTTGTCGACAACGATAAAAACTTGATATCCATAATAAGGATCTTCGACAGCCTTTAAATAGTTTGCCATATCTGTGTGCTGAAAAATTTCTTCGGCACACCCCGGAGCACCCTGCGACAAACGACAATCGATATCTCGCTGCTGAATTTTGTGAGTTAAAACAACTGACTGCTCCTGTTGCTCAAGAAAAATGCCCATTGCACCCATCATTTCTGCAAATTGTTCAAATTCGCCAAGGGCATTCTCTGAGTTTTCCTTGGTGATTTTAATTTTTTCTTCAGCTACTTTTGAATTTTCTAGAACCGATGCTAACCCCGATTGGGCTATGGCTGCCAAGACACCAACTGTAAATAAACCCTGTTTTAAACTCATTCAATACCTCATGTTGTTCAACTGTTCAAACATTTGACAGTCTATGGCTTCTGGCTTCGACCTGAAGCTTACAAAATTTAGATAAAACAAAATGTGTTCCAAATATGATCCATATGATCCAAATATGATCCAAAAGCTTCGCGAACAAATATTTTTCTCGAATTGAGGCAGATTTTCCTAGCTCAAATCTTTTTTTTTCGCTTATCCTATAGAAAGGGGATCCGTCGAGCGATCCTCTCAAAAGGAGAACTCAAGAATTTGACTCAAACACATCAGTTCAAATCCTCTGATCGCGTTCTTGTGATCGGAGTAGGCCTTAAGTCTGAATCTTTAACTGATATCAAAGAAAATCTCATCGAACTCGAAGATCTAGTGCGTGCAGCTGGCGGTGAAATCGTAGGCTCAGCCATTCAAACCCTCCAAGCATGGACTCCAGCAACACTTATTGGACCCGGTAAAGTTGAAGAAATTCGACAAACAGTCATTGAAACTGAAGCCACAGTGGTGGTCCTTGATCACCAGCTTTCAGGTGTTCAAGCCAGAAACTTGCAAACGTCGTTTCAAGCGCGAGTGATCGACCGCAATCAATTGATTTTAGATATTTTTGCTCAACGTGCGCAGACCTTCGAAGGAAAACTTCAAGTGGAGCTTGCACAGTTGCTAGATCAAATGCCTCGAATGGTGGATGCGTGGTTAGGATCCCTTTCGCGCCAAGGTGGTGGGATCGGAACCAGGGGCCCAGGTGAATCCGCTTTAGAAAATGACCGCAGGCGAGTTCGTGAACGAGTCTCCGTCATTCGCAAAAAATTAGAACAAGTTCGAAAAAATCGAGCTCAGTACCGACAATCAAGAAGAAGAAATGAAATACCAAGTTTTGCATTGATCGGATATACAAACTCAGGAAAAAGCTCCTTATTAAATCGCTTGACGGGATCCCAAGTTTTAGCCAAGAACCAAGTGTTTGCGACCTTAGATCCAAAAACCAGAAAAGTCTTTTTGCCCGATGGCCCGCCATCTGTAGTCACAGACACCGTAGGATTTATTAGAAAGCTTCCCACGCAATTGATCGAGGCTTTTAAAGCAACCCTTGAAGAGTCCGCTGAAGCTGATGTTTTAATCCATGTCATCGATTTGTCTTCACACAGCATGAATAAACAAATCGAAGTGGTCGAAAAATTAATTGAAGAATTCAACTGGTCCGACAAAAAACAAATTTTTGTATTTAATAAATCCGATATTGCTTCTGTAGAAAGACAATTCCAAGTGAAACACTACCCTCGTGTTTTCGTGAGCGCCCTCACCGGCCAAGGTATTGAACAAATGAAAAAACTCATGGCAGAAACAATTTCTGAAATGCAAACAGATGTCCAACTTTATTTCCCACGCAATCAAGAATTCAAAATTTTTGATCTTGGGCGGGAGACTCGCATTGTCCGCAAAGAAGCTGCCACCGAAGGGACTGTTTGCTACGCGCAACTGACCCCATTTCTTCTCACCAAGTGGGCAGAATATCTTGTGAAATAGTTTTCAAATTGCACGGTTTTCGCATCAGAAACTACCGACGCTCAGCTTGAATCAAGGCAAGTCGCCCTTGCTTCCGACGTTGAGCTGCAAGAAACCGACGTTTTTCATCTTTAGTTTTAGGAATAATTTGAGGAACCTCAACCGGCTTTCCATTCATATCCACTGCAACAAATGTCAAATAAGCCGAGACAGTATGAAATGTTTTTCCTGTGGTGGGATTTTCAGCATCAACTCGAACTCCAATTTCCATGGAAGTGGTCCCCGTAAAATTCACACTGGCTTTTAAATTCACAACCCAACCTTGATAAACTGGTGCTACGAAATTTAAACGATCAACGGATGCAGTCACCACGGGTGAGTTTGAATGCCTTTGTGCTGCGATCGCTGCGACAATATCAATCCAAGACATGATGGTTCCCCCAAAAATACTGCCCAATGCATTGGTATCTGAAGGAAGAACTAAATGGGATGACGTGACTTGGGATTCAGAAACTGATTTTGATTTTTTTTTAGCCATGAATTAACGGTTACTGATTTTATTTTCAAACACAACGGTTAAATGAGCGGATCTTTTTTAACTGGGCGATTTGATCATCGATGGTTGAAACTTAAATCAAACTCACATTCTCATGAGTCTCAACACAAGACGCACCAAAATTTAAAAATGCCAGGTGTGAACCTGGCACTTTCACGAACATTTAAAAACTTGAAACGAATTCCTTAGAAACCCATTCCGATATCACCATTTCCACTTCGGTTACCGATAGTCGAAGATGCTGGTAAAGTTGTTGTTTGATTCATATTTGCCGCTGATCCACCAACTGTTGAATTCCCTGCAGGAATTGCTTGAGTCGCTGCTGCTGCAGAATACCCATTGTTGTATCCCGCTGCAGTGATCGGAGTATTGTTGTTTGCGATCTCTTGTCGGCTTTCGCTTTCGACGAAACCCAAATGAGGCAAACACCAAACTATCAGCTGTGCGCGCGATTTAACACTCATCTTTTTATAGATATTTGTTAAATGAAACTTCACTGTTTTCTCAGTGACGAAAAGTTGATTTGCAACTTCCTTGTTTGACAAACCTTTGGAAACGAGTTCTGCGACTTCTGCTTCCCTATTAGATAAACCTTTTTGAATCAGGGCATCTCTGAGCATCCTTGCTCCCTCCCGCTAAATTGTTATTTTCTTCAAACCTTCATCCAGAAACATTTCCTTTTTTTCCCGACGAAGATCACCACCTGATATAAGTCTGACAATCTTTTTTACTTTTCGCAAGGGGGCAGGACTCGAGTTTATTTAAAACTGGACCGAAAGAGCTAATAAGAAGTTTAGAGCTCGTTGACCGACAACGAAGACGGCAAAAAATTCAAAGGCAGGCGCGACATGTTTTCACCGGATACCCGTATACTCGTTATAGACGACTTTGCAACAATGCGGAAAATCATTAAAAAGACATTAACCGAATTAGGCTACACCAAAATTGATGAAGCGGATGATGGCGCAACCGCTCTGCCGTTAATTAAAGACGCTCAGAGCAAAAACGAACCCTACGGCTTTATCATCTCAGATTGGAACATGCCAAAAATGCAGGGCATCGATTTATTAAAAGCCTGCAAGCTTGATCCAAACTTAAAGAACATTCCATTTATGTTAGTCACTGCTGAAAGTGAACAAAAACAAATTCTCGAAGCAGCAAAAGCTGGCGTTTCAGATTACGTGGTTAAACCATTCAATGCCGCAACCCTGAGAACCAAAATGGAAAACGTATTTCGAAAACATAATCAACCAGCTGCAAAAGCTTCTTAATATTTTACTTTAAGGCAAAAAAAATGTCAGCATTACGAAAACCAAAGACGAATGAAAGTTTGTTGCATGACAAGCAGCTTATTTACGCCTTCCTTGACGGGACCGTAAAGATTTTTGCAGAAACAGCTTCGACAGAAATAATTCCTTCTCGCCCCTTCGTCAAATCCGAATACGAAAAACGCGGAGACATAGCCGGAGTTCTGAGAATCAGCGCACCGCCATTAACTGGAAGACTGATTGTCAGCTACGAGTCACGAGCTATTTTTAAAGTCGTGGAAAACATGTTTGGCGAAAAGCCTACGGAAATAAATTCTGATGTGTCAGATGTTGTAGGCGAACTGACAAACCAAATTTATGGACAAGCAAAAACTACCTTAAGTGATCTTGGATACCAGTTTGAAATGTCGATTCCTAAAGTTATCGTCGGTGCACTTGATGTTCGGAACCCTCGATACTTTGCAAGTCTTGTTATTCCATTTTCCCTGCCAAATAAGACTATTTTCTTTGTCGAAATCAACATAGAATAAAACCGTGACAATGAAAGCTTACTTAGGTAGCCCGTTCGAGGATTTCAAGGTTTTAGTGAAGGTCATTTCCAAAGACTTGCAATCGGTCGACTTCCAACAAATCAAGACCATCGATGAATTTCTAGAAATGAAAGCTTCTAAGACTGCAAAATTGTTTTTTATCGACGGACGAGTTGGGACCCAAACTTCATCCGAATGGGTTCAATCAGTCAAAATGTCCTTACCCGAAGTCTTTATCTGCGTTCTTTATGGAGCAGAAGCACCTATCGATTTTGCTATTCTTAAAAAAAACGGTGCCGAACGCCTGATGCATCTTTTGTATGACCAAGAATTTATCTATGAATTGATCGTCGATATTTCCATGTCTGAAAATACAGCTAAAGAACTGCCTTTGAGCGCATTGAATTCCATTTCAACCACTGATCTTGAAAATGATACCGAAATCAATTTCGATGTCCTGGTCCACCTCCCCGGCAACAAAAAAACCATTTTGGCCAGAAAAAAAGGAACGACTTTGGATGAACGCTTCCTCGAAAAGGCCACAAAAACTAAGCAAATTTTATATGTAGCCAAAAAAGAAATGAAGAACTTTTTTGAATACGCCAGGACAATTCAGTCCTCGCGAAACGTGACGAATCCTTTTTCTGTCACAGAAAAATTTCTGAAAACAAAAAACACAATTCAAGAAATCATGTCAGTCTTTTTAAATGATCAGATGACAGATTACCAATCAGGAAAAGAAATTCTGGAAAAATGCCGAATGATTCTGAGCGAATTTGAATTATTACAAGCTTCTGACCCCAAGGAATCTCTCAATAAAATGAAGACCTACAGTGGCCGAGAACAAACACTTTACCATGATGCTATTTGCACCTGCTGTTATGCGGCCCACCTTGGCTGGATCTTACAACTCCCCCCTGCAGCTATTGAATCCCTAGCCCTGGCTGGCCTACTTCACAACATTGGATTAGCAAAACTTCCAACTCCCACAATTTTAAAAAAAATCGACGAATACACGCCAGATGAACTCAAAGCATACCATCAGTACCCGGAAAATTCAGTCAACTTAGTTAAACTTAAAAAAGTGCCTTTGAATCAGGAAGTTTCAAATGCTATTTTGGAACATCGCGAGCATGCCGACGGTACTGGCTTTCCCAAAAAATTGATGGGACAAGATACGAACAATCTAGCAAAGCTGGTCCGCTTAGCTCTCAGGCTTCAAGAGCTAACATCACTTCATGGTAAAGCAGAAGATTCGGATCAGAAGACAATGACTCTCGACCAGGCTTTGGAATTTATTAAAATTGAAACTATGGGAAAGAAGCCGCTTCACGAGATAACAACAATTTCAACATTGTTTCAAAAATTGCAAATTTAATAACGAAGAAACTCGTTGAGCAATTTCTCATCAACTTATTCGGTAAAATCATCGAGGGAGAAATCTTCATCCAGTGTGAATTCGAAATAATCGCCCCCCGTTAAAGCGATGCTAATTCCTTCTTTGTTCATTTGGAACTGACGCATTTGAAGAATAGCTTCAGACCAGCCCAAGGAACAAAAATAAATGATAGACAGACTCGCAATAAACCACCGAGATTGGGATCTTTCGGTGCGCGCCGTATCCGAAACAACCCGTGTTTCAGCAAACAAATCAGCCAGAGTTCTTCGATCATAACGATAAAGCATAAATATATCTGGGGCATAGGAAAAAAATAAATTAAATTGTTTCACGACAACTCGAATAAGGACTTGAGTGAGAGTCAAAGGCTCCATGTACCGCAACTGAGAAACCACTTGCAATCCCATGACCCACTGGCCAGGAGTTTTCTGAAAAAACAAAAGGCTCGCAATATCATAAGTCAAATAAATTAAAACAAACAAAATCACTTGATGCCAAGAAAACTGAACTTGTCCATCGACAGACCTTGCCGCATCCCAAATAGGCGCAATCAACATCAGTTTCAAAACCTGATCCACTAAAAAAGATTTCACACGAGAAGATGTCGCCGGAACGTAATATGCCATAAGAAAACTATAACTGGAGTTTCTTTAGAAACTCACTAAAAATGAATTCAGATTGACGCTGAATATCCATGGGATAATTTTGGCAAATCACCAAAATCTCCTTCTTTTCTTGCTTTAACAGAAGCAAATGCTCAAAAAAACTCTCAAGCTCTGCTTTTTTTTGCGACCTGGATACTGCTTTTTCAGCCATTTTAGGAAAGCAAATGAACAGGCTCGCTAAAAAAGTGCTCCAAGAAATCAGCTTTAATTTTGAAAAAACCGCTGGGTCTACAAAATCAAGCTTCAGATCTATCCCGGGAAATAAAAGATCCCAAAGCCCAAATGCTTTCAACTGCTTTAAATAAACAATTCTTTCCGACAGATAAAAACCCTTTTTTAATTCTTCAGTGATTCTGTGCTTTGAAAGCTTTAAAACCAAATCTTTGCATGCCCTTAATGCATCACAAGTATTTGGCTCAATCTGAAGATCAAATTTTGCAGCAAAGCGAATCCCTCGAAGAATTCTCAAGTGATCTTCTAAGAACCTTTGTTGAGGATTCCCCACTGCTTTCAAAGTTTTTGTTTGAATATCAGAAATCCCACCACAAAAATCATGCAGCTGACCCTTAAGCAGATCAAAGTACAAACTATTTACTGTAAAATCCCGACGACTATAATCTTCTTCCATCCTTGCATAAATAATTTTTTCAGGATGCCTGCCATCCAAATAAATATCTTCTCTTCGAAAAGTCGCAACATCCACAATTTCTCCGTCGAATACAATTTGAGAAACTCCAAAACGAAACCCCATTTCTAGAACTTTATCAAAAAGAGGAGTGATGTCTTCTGGTTTTGCATCCGTGACCAAATCCAAATCCTTTGGGGTTAACCCCATTAAATAATCCCTGACAGAGCCTCCAACCAAACAACATTCAAACCCATTTTTTTTAAATATCTGTGAAATTTTAAACACCATCGGCCACTGAGGATGATCAAGGATCCTGAGCTTAATTGCTGAAAGATAATCTGCTTGCAGTTGTGCATGTGTCATGTCAGCTTTGATCCTAACACAATGGGAATTCCTCGCAAGCACCTGCATGATTTTATCTCTACCCTCAAAAGTGAAATTGAATTTTCCCAGTTCGGGTTAAGCTCTCTTTTGGTGCCCGTGAGCTTTCAAGTTTATGAAGAGTGGATTGAAAAAGGCTACCATGGAGAAATGGATTATTTGAGGCGCCATTTGCCAGCAAAGAAAGACGTTAAATCTGTTTATCCATTCGCTGAATCAGCCATTGTCTTTGCATTCCCCTACTTTCCTTGGCCAACAGAAGGACCAGATCATGCTACAAATCTGAGAACCGCCCTTTATTCAAAAGGAAAAGATTATCATCAGTGGATCATTGAAAAATTAAATACTGTCATTTTAAATCTTCAGCGCACTTACACAGACCATCAGTTTCTTGCGGCGACAGATTCAAAGCCGGTTCTGGAACGCGACCTTGCCTATCGTGCTGGTTTGGGTTGGGTAGGAAAAAATACCTGTCTGATTGATCGCAAAACCGGAAGCTTATTTTTTATTGCTGAAATTTTTT
>JBKCTJ010000244.1:0-2368 GCA_046318875.1 Pseudobdellovibrionaceae bacterium
CATCAATGATGACTCTGGGTTTGTGAAAATCAAAGACCAAGTGTTTCTGCTACCTGAGGAAATATCTAAAAAACTGCGAATGATAGCAAAATTTGCAGGATCTACGGAATTTGATGAAAATGGAAAATTAAAAATTTCTAAAGTCCAAAGTTTATTCCTGAGTTCTATTTTAGAGCAAGAGTCGGAAAGCCAGGTTCAAGTAAATAAAGATATTTTCACAAGCTTAATGAACGCAAAATCCAAAATTTCAAAAGTAAACTTGATCCCAAAAGATTTCATCGGTGAACTTCGACCTTATCAAAAATTAGGAGTCGGTTGGCTCAATAAACTGCTAGAACACGGCCTAGGCGGTTTGCTCGCCGACGACATGGGCTTGGGTAAAACAGTTCAAGTGATTGCATTCTTGACGAAGGCAAGACAAGCAGACCAGCTGACGAAGGCAAGACAGACAGACCAGCTGACGAAGGCAAGACAGACAGCTCAGCCCAAGGCGCCGGATTCCAATCGACAAGTGTTGATCGTTTGTCCGAAGAGTTTGATTTTCAATTGGAATGACGAGTTTGTGAAGTTTTCACCGAAGACTCGGGTTCTTTGTTATCAAGGAAAAAACAGACAAACGCTGCTTGAAGACATTTCAAAATATGATGTTATTATTACAACTTATCATTCTTTGCGCCAAGATATTCAGCTCTTGCGCCAGCATCAGTTTAAATATTTTATTGTGGATGAAGCGCAAAATATCAAAAATTCAGATTCACAAGTTTCCATGGCTTGTCGGTTGGTGAAAGCAAGTCACGTCTTCGCATTGACTGGAACTCCAGTTGAAAATTCAATTCAAGATTTTTTTTCCATTATGAACGTCGTTCTGCCAGGGCTTTTTTCAGCAGAAAAAAACATGATGAAGTACGCCAGTGAGGATGTGCAGCTTTTGGCAAAAGCATTTTCTCCGTTTATTTTGCGACGAAAAAAACAGGAGGTTTTAAAAGATTTACCTTCGAAATCAGAGCAGGTTTTATATTGTGAACTGAGCGGTGAAGAAAAACAAAAATACGAAGAATTAAAAAATTACTACTGGGGCCAGTTGAAAGGTGTTATCGATCAGCAGGGTTTGAATCGATCAAAGATTCAAGTTTTAGAAGCTTTATTAAGACTTCGCCAAGCATCGTGCCATATTGGACTTCTGGATCAAACGAAACGTGATTTTGTTTCTGCAAAATTTGAACTGTTGTTAGAACAAATCCAGGAAATTATTTCCGAAGGGCACAAGGTTTTGGTGTTTTCACAGTTTACCCAGTTGCTTGAGCTGTTTAAAATTCAACTGAACCGATTGAATTTGTCCTATCATTATTTGGACGGCCAAACGAAGGACCGCAAAGAAATCGTCACTGATTTTCAGATGCATTATGATAAAAAAATCTTTTTGTTAAGTTTAAAAGCCGGCGGAGTCGGCTTGAATTTAACAGCGGCAGAATATGTCTTTATTTTGGATCCTTGGTGGAATCCAGCGGTGGAAGCGCAAGCTATTGATCGGGCCCACAGGATTGGTCAAACGAAAAAGGTTTTTGCTTACAAGATGATTGCAAAAGACACTGTGGAAGAAAAAATTTTAAAGCTACAAGAAACTAAAAAAGATTTGCTTGAGAATTTGTTGTCACAGAAGAAGAGCGTTTTGAAAAATATGACTTTTGAAGAAATATCCGAGATCTTTTCGTGATCATTATCGTCGATTACAAAGTTGGAAACCTGGGCTCGGTCATGAACATGTTTAAAAAAACAAATGTTCCGGCCGAAGTTTCCAGTGATCCACAGATCATTGCCAAAGCAGATGGGATTTTGTTGCCCGGCATTGGGCGTTTTGATTTTGCGATGAAGGCACTGATTGCATCGAAGTTAATTCCCGTTTTGAATGAATTTGCCTTTGATCAAAAAAAACCAATTTTAGGAATTTGTGTTGGCTATCAACTGATGGCAAAACACAGCGAAGAAGGTGATTGTGCCGGGCTGGGTTGGTTTGACGCCCACGTGAAAAAAATGAGGTTTCCTGAAGAATCGGATTTGCGTGTTCCCCATATGGGATGGAATTCCATTTCGGTGAGCTCAAATCAGGTCCATGGAAAAAAGCTTTTAAAATTTGAAGATCCTGAAACCAGATTTTATTTTGCTCATTCTTACTATGTTGATGTTCATAATTCAGATCAAGCTTTAGCAAAAACGAAATATGGGTTCGAATTTGATGCAGCCCTGGCTCAGGATCAGATTTTTGGGGTCCAGTTTCACCCCGAAAAAAGTCACAGGTTTGGAATGCAATTATTTAGAAACTTTGGTGATTTGGTTGATCTTGAGAAATCAAAACGGATAGGGTTATAAG
>JBKCTJ010000245.1:0-11508 GCA_046318875.1 Pseudobdellovibrionaceae bacterium
AACTATTCCTATACTTCGCTGCGTATTCCAAATCTCGGATCAAAAGACTCGATGACCATTTCTTTTCGAGTCCTTGCATCCTTATCTGAAAATTCCCAACTTCCCCAATTAGCTTATGAACACAACTTAACTGATGCCATGGTGGGAACCGTGGAGTATTCCAGATCCATGGGTAATGACGATACAGAGTTGAATTTGCTAACGGATGATCAAATCTCCGCTGGCATTCGCTACGCATTTTAGGATACGCCCTAGTTTAATGTTCTAATCATCACAGAAACTCCGCCGCGTCCATCGCGCAAAACTCCAGAAACAACTGTTTTTCTGCCTTGAGGTGCAGATCCCGCCGACCACTTCGTGGTTTCTCCTACTTTTGTGCGGGGATTTAAAATCTCACCGTCGCTGATAAACCAAGTCGTTTCGAAAATTTCTGTTTCCGATCGAATCACACCATCTGTCCCCAGAATATTATAGGTTTCTGGTGATCCTGCTGCAGTAAAAGACAAATCCACATCCGACGTCGGACGAACTGTCAAAGAGGCACCTTGGCTGAATAAATCTGCCAAAACTGGATTGCTGTTCACAGTTTTTGTTGAAAATAAAATTCGTCTGAACGCACGAATAGAACCCGATGATGAATTCACTGTGACAGTAATCAAGTAGGGAACCCCGTTATTTTGTGCACTTGCTGAATAGGCTGACAATAATCCTGCGGGGACGTTTAAACCTACAGTGATAGCTCCCGTTGATGGTGCACCAGTTCTTTCTGGAGATCCAAAAGTTCCATCAGCTTGACCAGCTGGCGCAGTAACTGAAACAGTTTGTGGAGTGGACGCAAAAGTTCCTCCTTCGCAAGTCGGGGCAACACCCAAACTGGTTCCCGGATCAAGACAACTTTGTATCGTCAAAGTTAAATTTCCACTTCCACTCACATCACTCAAATAAGGAGTAATATTCACATTCACAACTCCACCTGCGGGATTCTGTATTTCTGGAGTTGGAGTTGTGATGGCTAAAATACGCAATCGATCCAATTTTGTGTATTGAGGAAGGTCTTCATTTCCGCAACCAGTAAGGCAAAAAAATGCGATGAAGAAAATATTTTTGCAGAGGAAAGTTTTCATTAAAATTCTCCTTTAACACCAAAAGTGGGTAGAAGCGGAAGGCCCGTAATTTCGTTTTTTTCCGAGTAATCATACGAATACATAATGCCTTCTTCATTTTTTTGGCTGGTGATATTTTGAATATCTAAATAAAGCGATAAAATCCAAGTGTCATAAATCCATTTGCGGTCAGCTCGAAGATCTAACTGCACAAAATCTTTTTTGCGGGTGCTGAAGATGCCGCCTCGTTCTGGAGTATAAACATCATTATCCGCATCGTAATAGGAACCAATGACAGGTGTCTGCGGATTTCCTGTGACATATCTGAAGCGCGCTCCCCAGAGCCACCGACCCGTTTCATAGCTTCCTAAGACATTCAAAGAATGTGTTTGATCATAAGTCGAAGGATACTCGGGTTGGCCCGGTTCTTTTCTGCGGCTTTGCGCATAGGTGTAAGAAGTTGTGACTCCATAATCAGCCCATTTGTATTTACTTTGCAGTTCTGCACCGATGACGGATCCTTCACCCTTGTTGGTGTAGTTTTCTGCTGTGAGGGCTCCATCTCTTTCAACAATATTTGATGATCTGATCACGAGGTGATCTAGTTTTTTGTAAAAAACTGTTGAAGATAATGTTGATCCTTCACTCTGTCCCTCGCGAAAGTCTTTATCAAAACCAAGTGCAAAATGGATTGCTCGTTCGGCTTTAATTTGTGGATTACCAAAAGTCTTATTGCTTTCTTGACCTGTTGGTTCTTGATAAAAAAGTCCCAAAGCACTTCGATATTGAAGGCTGTCTGAAACCGCGTATTTTAAGCTCAATCGAGGTTGAGGCAAATTTTCATTGGTTGTCGAAAAATGATCCACTCGAAGGCCAGGTAAATAAGTCCACTTGGAATCCTCATCTGCTTTGACTTCGTTCTTCCAGTAAAGTCCAAAATTTTGATTTCGACTATCAAGTTGAGTTTCTCGAAGTTCGCCAGTGGAGAAGGGATTCGCCACACCACCGGAAGAAAAAGTATTGGGTAATTTAACTCCAATATTAAACCAGATCAGATTGATATCCGACCCAAATTGCGAAAGCCAAGTGGAAGAGAATCTCTT
Source organism: Pseudobdellovibrionaceae bacterium (assembly GCA_046318875.1). Lineage (GTDB taxonomy): Bacteria > Bdellovibrionota > Bdellovibrionia > Bdellovibrionales > Bdellovibrionaceae > JBKCTJ01. The sequence continues at coordinate 2,207 of JBKCTJ010000245.1, forward strand.
TTCATATTCAGTCCTCTGGGTCACAGTTGTGGAGCGGAGTTTGAAATAATTATCCCCAACGTCAGTTAAAGTGTCATTTTTGCCAACACCTAAGGAAACTTCAAGCCGATGATCTTCATCGATTTGTCGAGTCCACCTGGGAATGAATCTGTAGAATTGGGTTTGTTGATAAAAATTACCGCGAATCTTTGGATCATTGCCAGCGGGTCTGTTCAGAACAAATTCGAGTTGATCTTTGGAATAAATGGAAAAGACATTCAATTCATCGCGATCATTTAATCTTTTATCATACTGAATATTAAAGTCCGCAAAAGTAGGAGCCACAGTTAAATTTAAATTTTCATTGTCTTCAGCAATTCTTTTTAAAACCGCACCCACATAAGAATACCTTCCGCTCACAAGATAAGACGAAGTCTCGTCAATGGGGCCTTCCACAAGGCCTCCGACATTGAAAAAATCCATAAATGCCATTCCATGGTGACGATCTTTTTTTGGTTTTCTAACATTCAGGCCAACATGTCCACCTATGGCTTTTCCATAAAAAGGGCCGTAGCCTGCAGAAAAATAATCAACGCTGCCCACAGCTTCAGGTGTAACGATGGAGCTGAGTCCACCAAAATGAAAAATCAAGGGAACTTCATGGCCATTGATATTGTATCTTGTATCGTCAGGGTCAGAACCTTGAATGATAATACGTGAATCTGAACCGTTGGCGCGATTGACTCCAGGTAAATTTTGAACAGCTTTCACCGGATCACCACCACTGCCTGGTGTTTGTAAAAAATCTTCCTGTTTCAATGTTTTTGAAGAGACGTCTTTTTTAGTCCGCAAATCAGAAACGGTGGTTTCAAAAATTTGATAGCTTTGCCTTTCAATAAAAAACTGCAACGGCGACTGTGATTGATTGATGGAAAGCTTTTTGCTGAATTTCAAATACCCGGTCACGTTGATGACAACTTCATATTCGCCTGCTGGTAAATCTGAAATTTGAAAATTTCCTTTGGAATCCGTTGTTCCCTTGGTCCCAAGAGGCAAAATAAAGACGTTCACGTTGGATAAGGGTTTTCGTGTTCCTTTTTCTAAAACTTGCCCAGTGATTTCAATTTTTTCAGAGCTATATGCAAAATTTGGAAACAGAAAAAAGAAATAGAATAAAGCCAGGATATTTATTTTTGCTGAAAAACTTATTTGTTTCTTCAATTCCGATTTCACAGAGTCTCACTTTCCAGCGATCACAGAGATCGCAGAATCAATCTATCAATTCAAAACAAATCGATAACCGTAACGAATTTTAACTGCAACGGATTTTCCTTCCACTTTTGCTGGAAAAAAAACAAAGCCGCGAATGACACCCATTGCAGCTTCATTCAGGCCAAATCCTGGGCCTTCAATCAATGATGCTTGGCGAACTGTTCCATTTTCATCGATTAATAATTCCATTAAAACAACGCCTTCAATATTTCTTTTCTTAGCTTGTTCAGGATATGGAATTCGAACTTCTGATTTTAGACGAGGCATTTCACTCACCAAGTATTCTGCTGTTGGGACGGGTAAAGCCAGGGCATCTTTTTCATCAATAATTTCATTGTCGCGCTCTTTGGCCAGAGTCGTGCCAAGCTTTACACCCACAGCATTTTCACTTTGTGAAGTCAGAGTGTCTTTCGTGATTCCGAAGACTTTTTTTCTGGGTGGCTCTGAAGGTTTCGTTTCAACTTTAGGTTTGGTTAAATTGATTTCTGGAGTGATCTCTTCCACAGGTGCTGCCATTTTCACTTCTTGAATTTCAACTTTATACTGAGTGATGGAAGGTTTTCCCTTTGGCGCAAGCCAGATAACACTGGCTAAAACAGCCAAAGCTGCGCTGTGAATTAAAAACGATTGAAAAACAAAAGAATTATTCACTGGCCTGCTTTTCAACTTGAATAGCAAAGTTTTCGACACCTTCGGATTTCAGAATATCGAGAGCTTTCACAACATCGCTGTGTTTTGCATCGCCGTCAGCACTGATGATGGCTTGAACATCCCGGTTTTTATCCAATTCACCTGCAATTTTATTTCTTAAAGAAGCTTCATCAATCAATTCTCCGAAGAGTAAAAACTGTCCTGCGCTTGTGACTGAAATTGAAAGTGGTCCCTGAGTTTGCGCATCCGCAACCGAAGCCTTAGGCAATTTTAATCCAATGACGTCTTTCATCATCATAGGTGCTGTGACCATAAAAATCACAAGCAAAACCAAAACGACATCCACAAAGGGTGTGATATTGATATCGTTAATGCCTCGTCGAGCTGCTGGCGCTTTGGATTGGGAAGATTGAAAAGCCATTATCTTTTTTCCGCGCTGGAAGTTTGGCTTTGTTCATGAGCAAAGTGCGAAATGACAAGGTCTTTGATGCTGTTGAGGTTTTGTTCGAATTTTCCGAGTTCGGAATTGAAATAGTTGAATGCGACGACGGAAGGAATCGCCACAGCTAAACCCACTGCTGTCAGAATCAGAGCTTCTGCGAGAGAGTACATGACTTTTTGAGAATCAATTTGGCCAGTGGAAAGCGCTCCGAAAGCAACAATGATACCTAAGATTGTACCGAAGAGCCCAACAAAGGGTGTCGTTGAACCAAGGGTGCCTAAAATATTTAACCCGCGGTCTAAAATCTCTCGTTGTTGTCCAATATAATAAGAATATGCAAGTTCCATGGATTGACCTGATGGACGTTCAAGTAAAGTCGCAATAGCTCCTTGTCTGATATCCGTGGATGTTTTTGACCAATTGGTGAGTGCGTTCCGGTTGCCCTGTTTAATCCATCCTTCAATATCCTTCAGATTTGACTTATCATTCAGGCCCTTCAAAAATTTTCGGCGCTCAAGAATGATTGAAACTGACCAAACAGAAAGTGCAAGAAGTCCAAGAAGGACAAATCGAGATAACCACTCAACAACTAAAATCCATCCGGCCATAATCGATCCCTCCAAAACGGTGAATTAAAAGATGTTTAGGATCTTAGGAGATGATTAAGAAATGTCAATGAGCCAACTCTTTAGATGCCTCAAATGCAAGCAGTTGCTGAATTCAAGATTGAAAAGTTATGAAATGATGAGGAAGCGACATTCTCGTTGATTCGGCAAAGAATTAACAATAGCTTGCGCAAGATCCAGGCGTGCAGTCCTTCACTCAAACAGTGCTCGCCAAGCAAAGGAATAATTCAATGTTTAGATATTTAGTAGCCGCTCTGAGCATTTCTTTGACTGCATTGGGATCGACATTAAACGAAAACCAAGAAATCACTTGTTATTCTGTTGAATCAACTTCAAATGATTTTGGAATACTTCGAATTCATTTAAAATCAAATACTCTGATTGGCAGTTTTTATGCAGCAGGGATTGGCGATACGATTTACACTCGGGAACTGATCGAATACAGCGAAACAACAATTGCGAATTTAAAAAAGAGAGACAAGTCTTGTTCTCCAGTAAAAACCATCGTCAACAAAGAATCAGCTCGAAGAGCTTACTTAGCTGATTTCTGTGATGTTGATGATCCTACTGCATTGATTTCTTCTTCGGGCCTAGTGTTCAAGATTGATTTTGTTAAAAAAGCGGGATCAATGAATATTAAAAATTATTTTTATGACGGTTCCATTTTTTCTGAGCGCAGTTATTCATTTTCTTATTGTTTCTAGTTTATAATATAAATTGTTTTAAAATTCGCGCTTGCCATTCATTTTCAAACTTTTCGTTTTGTTTGAATTCCAAGCGAAATTCCATTTGCTGACTTAGTGGTATTCCCATTTGAACATTCCAGTGCGAAAAATAATCTTTGTTATTCCATGACCCTCGATAATTGGTCATGATCCCGAGGCAATCATGAAGTCTGTAAATGAAAAAAAGATCAGGACCAATTCCAACACGACTTTTTTCCAATTGAGCACCCACAAGGCCAATGAAGCGTGATTTATTCAACATGGAAAAATCCACCGAATATCCAAAACCAGTTTGAAGATGTGGAGAGAGTTTCGGTTCAGTATAGACTTGGATTTTCCAAGATAAAGGCTGTTCCAAATCCGAGATCGCTCTTGATGTGAGCAAATCAACTAGAGTAAAATTTTGCAAATCCAATTGATAAGGATTGGCAAAGTATCTGATATCGGCACTTAAGACTTCGTTGTGGCTAAATTCAAATAGCGATTCATCGGGAGAAATCAGATCATGAAATGCTGTGCGAATTTTAAAAGAAGCGAAATCTCGATTTTGTTCCTGCCCCGCTCCAAAATAAACACCAGAAGAGTCATGAGTTTCATCGGGGGAACGCGGTTTTGTTTGTGTTGTTTCATCGCTGGGCCCGTATTGCGACCTTGCAATCATAAGCTTATATTTTTCCTCTTTGTATTCAGTGCCATCTTGGTAGCTTTTTAGAGAGTACAATTTCATCGCACTGTCTAAAACCGCAGCTTTTTCGGTTTTTGAAAAGCTGTCGTCAAGTTGCAGATTCTCGGATTCAATGAGACGCTTAACTGTTGATTTTTGAGAGCGAGAAAGTTGGGAATAGTTTTCCGTAAAGTCTTTTTTTAGTGATCTCCTAATTTTTTTGTGTGTGACCAGTCCTGGGCTTCGGCTAACTACTTTTATTGTATCTAATGGAATTACAAAAAAATTAAATTTACTGACCAGATCCAGATCTTCATTTGCAACTTCAAGAAGGCTCAGGAGTTGATATGAGCAATTATCCCAAGCAAAATAATACGGGCTCCATGAGTCTGTCAGTTCTAATAAATGGTTGATTAACTGATTGAGCTGTTTTTGATTTATGTTCAATCGATATTCCCATATATCACGGCCTTCAACGTTGACGTATTCCCGAATTTTTTCGTGATAAGGCAGCATTGCATAACCACCTTGATAAAATCCAAAGAGGCCCTTAAGAGCATAAAAAAGACCTTCTTGGTCCGTGGCTCTGGCTGCATAATTCACTCCGTAGTTTAACAAATCACGGTCGTGCTCCTGATTTCGGCCAATAATTTTAATAAAGGTATGTCCATAGATGGAAGCTGCTGATGCTGTGTCAGCCGAAGCAAAGATCAAGCTGACTCCTGTGGCGTCGAATTTTTTTTTCCATTCTTCTTTTTCTTTACAGCTAAAAACATCATCTGGATGAATGGTCAGATTTTGCTTGAGCCATTCAAATCGGGCTAAATAACGACATTGAGCATGAGTCTCCTCAGGGCCGTCTTTGAAAAAACTCTTGAGCGTTTCGTCAAGCTCAGCGGCTGGATTCTTGTAACCATCTGGTGCTAAAAAAAAGTTTCCTCGAAGAGCTGATTGCCACTCTCCAAAAATATTTTTTTTATAGTGGCCAAGTCTTAACCATGCTTTGGAAGTTGCAAGATCTTTTATTTTGGATTGTTTTAAATAGTCTTCAACACGACTTGTAGAAAAGCCCCAGGAGTCCGGGGCTTTGAAAAAAAACATTAAAAAGACAAAAGTAAAAATACAAGAACGTTTGAACAGCTTAGCCGCCGATACAGCTTTGAGAGAGCGAAGACGCTTTCAAATTTGTAACCAATTCCGTCGCCGTTGTGTTTGCGTGTGGAACCAATTTAGAAAAGTTTGACTGTGCCTGTTCTGCAAAGGATTGAAAGTTTGCAGGTGAAGAGCAGCCGTGAAGAGATGCTAAAGTATTTAATTTTTCACCATTTCCCTGCGCCATTTCACGTTTGAGGTCTTCTTGATTCACTTCGACAAAATACCGAATTTCACGGTCGTTTTGAACCAGTCCCTTCGATGTACATCCTGAAGTGCCTGATGTGATTCCAAATGTTTGAGAGTAACTTGTAGCATTTGTTGTCACAGCAAAAAGCTGCATTAATTTTCCATTTGATTTAATAACCATTGAACCTAGTCCGCAACCAGCATCGTTTGCTAAAGCTGAGGTGGCAAATACCGAAATGATCAAACCCATAGCAATTTTAAACACATATCCTCCTTGAATATATTTTTGTGATTCAAATGAATCGTTTTTTCATTTTGAAGAATAAATCATAAAATGACAATTGAAAAACCGGTGGTCTTAAGTGCAGCCTTAGCTGCACTGATCTATTTAACCAATGCTCCTTTAGTTACATCCAACTTCCCTGAAACCTTCGGCGCATTTTTTAATCCCAAAATGTGGGTAATTAAGGGTTGGACATGAATATTTTCAAAAGCGGGCAGCTTCACGCCACTTTTAAAAGCTGGACCTTCAGCATAAAAAATTCCATGCATGCTTCGAAATCGCTGTGGGTCCCAGCCGTGGTTTCCTCCGCGAATACCACTGGAGGGGGCTTTTGTGTAAACCAAATAAGGCGCATCGGGTTCGATAATAATGTCCCCGGATCTTGGAGATTTTGAATAATTAAACTTTTTCATTTCAGAACGTTTCCAAACTCGATAAGGACCTTTTTTTGTCTTCAAAGCAGTCACTGTTTGGTCGATGGAACTTTTTGGAAAACCCGGCTTGAGATGGAGTTTCATCATTGTGCCCTGGCCGCTCACATTGTACGAAGTTAAATCAATGGATTCATCAATCAAAATTGTTTTAGTTTGATCCAGCTTTTCCATGCCGTGATCGCTGACTACGATCAGATTCACTGGCAATCTTGTCTCGGCAATTCCTGTGCGCAGTTTTTCCAAAAGTTCATCGACTTGCTGAACAGAGGTTCGGACTTCTTCAGACTCAGGACCCATAGCATGACCCGCATCATCGACAACGGAAAAATACAGAGTAATAAAATGTGGGCGTTCTGCTTCTGGAAGCTGAAGCCAACTGATGACTTGATTGACTCGGTCACTGTTTGGCACTTTTCCATTGTAAACTGCATACCAATTAGGAGAAGCACCCTGGATCAATGCTTCTGATCCGATCCAAAAAAAAGAAGCTGTCAGCATTTCATTTTTTTGTGCTGTCACCCAAATTGGTTCGCCGCCGTACCATTTTCCTTCGCTGACTGAGTTTGACCCAATGCTGTAACCAGTTTCATATTGAGGATCTAAAAATTCGTTTGAGACCAGTCCATGTTCATCCGCATAGAGACCTGTGACGATGCTGTAGTGATTCGGAAATGTCTTTGATGGGTAGATCGGGATCAGACCCGCGGCTTGAACTCCATTTTTTGCGATGGCTTCTAGCGTTCTTGCTCCATACATTTTTTCATAATCGTGACGAAATCCATCTAATGAAACCATGACGACATAGGGTGCTCTTTGGGCGTTATCTGAATTTTTCAAAGATTCATTAAAGCGTTTGATTTCAGGTTTAATTCTTAAGAAACCTGCTTCTGGATCAGGAGCGGGCTCACCACCGTCCGTTTTTTTAGAAGAACAACTGAAATTAAATGCGAGAATTAAAACTAAAAATAAAAGACTTGTTTTACTTTTTGATTTACTAAAAACAGAATTCAATTGAGCCATTCTTTCCCCCGAAATGAAATCGAAGACAGCCTAGCCGAGACTTGTTTTGAAAGCACACATATTTTTTTTAGTTTTCGGACAAGAAAAATATTCGTGCGAGGGACTATTTTTGAAAAAGTGCTTTTCCGACCAGGTAATCCATAAATTTTTCAGGCAAATATTGAAACATCAACATTTGAATTCGAGTGGAAAAAGTAACGACCATCAATTTTGTCGGAGGATTCTCTGATAAAATAGCTTTTTCTAAGGCATCACTCACAGCACTTGTGGGAAGACTCTGTGCCGAAACTTTTTCAACAAAGTGAATAAATCGACTCATCGGTTTTTGATAAACAGGCAATCGGTCGGGTAAAAGTTTTTGAAATATTTCATCTTTTTTATTCAAACTTTTATCCCATATTGGCGTGCGAATTGAACCGGGTTGAATACAAATCACTTTGACGCCAACAAAAGCTAATTCCCGGCGCTGCGCATCGCTGATAGCTTCAACAGCGTATTTGGAAGCGCAATAAGCACCCAAGAAAGGGCTAGAGTGTAACCCGCTAATGGAGCCGATATTGACAATGCGCCCTTGGGATTTTCGAATGTAAGGTAAAAACGCTTGAGTAACTTCCAATAAGCCAAACACGTTCACTTCAAATAAGTCTCGAATATCGGCTACAGGAATCGCTTCCAGGGGCCCTGGCAAAGCAACGCCTGCATTGTTAATCAAATGAACTTCACTTGCCGCGTTAAGCTGCTCCGAATAATCTTGGACAACTTTTTGAATTTGGTTTTTTGCAGTGACATCCATTTTCACTAGCCATGAATTTTTAGGCAATTGAATTTGTAAATCATCATTTGGTGTGCGAACGCAGGCCAAGATTTGATACCCTTTTTGGCTCAGTCGATGACAGGCATCAAAACCTATCCCTGTGCTAGCGCCAGTAACAATCGCAATTTTCATTCAAATACCCTTTTCAAGAATTGATTTTAGTTTTCATTTCAGTTTTCATTTCAGTTTGTTTTTTATTCCAGTACCTCTTTGCAATTTCAAAAGTTTGAACGTAAGCTTTCACTGAAATATCAATAGGCTTTGTGTATCCACCTCCGATGGCAATGGAAATTGGGAAGCCATTTTGGTGGGCCATTTCAAAGACCATTTCATCACGGCGCCGTAAACCATCCTGGGTCAACCCCAGGCGTCCCAGCATATCCTCTTTTAACCCATCGACACCAGATTGGTATAAAACAAGATCAGGCTTAAATTTGAGAATTTCAGATAAATTATTTTCTAGCAAAGAGAGAAAGGTTTCATCATCACAAAGATCCTCAAGTTCAATATCTTTTGTTGATTTAAATTTTCGAAAAGGAAAATTTTTTGCACCGTGAAAACTCATCACATAGACACGCTCATCATCAGCTAAAATGGAGCTGTTGCCATCACCTTGGTGAACATCTAAATCGAGAATAAAAACTCTCTGAACTAAACCTTGGCCCAACAAAACTTTACTGACCACGGCAAAATCATTAAAAATACAATATCCAGATCCAAAACTGCGATGAGCATGATGGGTGCCCCCAGCTAATTGACCGGAAATTCCATTTTTCAACGCTGATTGAGCTGCGGCCAGGGCTCCGCCCACCGTAGCTCGAGATCTTAACACTAAGGCGGGAGACCAAGGGAAACCAATGCGCCTGATTTCGGCTTCACTCAATTCGCCTGTAAAAACTTTGTCCACGTAATCTTTATCATGGGCTTGCAGCAGGTCTTCATAGGTTGCCAGGGGTGATGGCAGAAGCTCTTCGCTTTGCAGCACTTGAGTATATAAGAGTTCATCACGCAATCTTCGGTATTTTTGAATGGGAAATCGATGATCTAAGGG
>JBKCTJ010000246.1:0-10104 GCA_046318875.1 Pseudobdellovibrionaceae bacterium
CATCACAGGTGCTCTGGCTGTCTCTGCTGGAACTCTGGCCACATCCACTTCCACTTTCAATGCAAACTCCACTTTTGCTCTCTCTTCAACTGGAACATTCAGCTCCACTTCTGGAACTAAGACTTTCACTGGTGCTGTCACAGCTTCAGGCGGATCTCTGACCACAACTACTGGAACTCAAAACTTTAACAATACTCTTACTGCCAGCGGGGCCACTTTCAACTTTGGTAGCTCCACTGTGAATGTCGCTAATACTCTCTCCATCTCTGCTGGGGCTTTCACTTCCACTTCTGGAAACTTAAACCTCTCTGCTGGACTCTCAGTCTCTGGCTCTCCAACTTTTACTCACAACAGTGGAACTGTTCGATTTCTTGCGACCCAATCGATTACACCTTCAAGTATCGTTTTTAATAACGTCACTGTTCAAGGAACAAATGCCACTTTCACTCTCGTTGGAACAATGATCGTCAATGGGACTCTCGTTCTTGGAGATAATAACACAGGATCGGGAACGATGTCCGGTGGAGTTATTTCAGCCAGAGGGAACGTCACTGTAAATAACTTTGGTTATCGTGGCACTTCAGAAATTCAACTCAATGGAACCAGTGGCACTCAAAATGTGGAAAATACGACAAGTACATTTATTCCTGCATTTCGAGTTAACACTTCAGGGGCTTCTGTCGTGATGACTGGAACTTTCCAATTTCAAAATGGATTTACTTACAGCGCAGGAACAGTGAATACCTCCAGTTCAGTTTTTATATTTAACGCGACTCAAACTATATTCATAGCTTCGTCAGTGAACTTTCAAGATGTTCAGTTTGGTGGAACGAATCAGATTTACACTCTGTCAGGAACTTCGTCATTCAGCACACTGGGAAACTTGTCCCTCGGAGACTTGGGCATAACAGGAGCCCTCAACGGCAATTCCATAAATGCCCGCGGAAACGTGACATTTACGGGAAACGGTTTTAAAGGAACTTCAACAATATTGATCAATGGAAATTCAAATCAAACGATTTCAAGCACAGCAGCGGCTTTTATCCCTCCATTTCAAATCAACTCCTCTGGTGGAGTGGTCACTTTAACTGGAACATTAAAATTTAACGGTAACTTCACGTACACGACCGGATCAGTCGATGCATCCGGTTCAACGTTAAACTTTATAAACACTTCGACGATAACTTCTTCAGCCGTTCCGACTTGGGGAAATGTCACTATAAATGGATCTGGGGCCACATTTACTTTGTCGGGAACTTTCGTTGTTGGAGGAACTCTCACTCTGGGGGATACGGGGACTGGATTTATAAATTCAGGTGTTATCGAAGCCAAAGGAAATGTCGTTGTGAACAACAATGGATATGGAGGGACCACAACACTCAATATTTCAGGGTCAACAAACCAGTCTCTTTCGGGAATCTCCTCCGCTTTTATTCCAGCTTTGCAGATCGTCTCCAGCGGAGGAACTGTAACCTTCTCGGGAACCCTCAGAATGTACGCGAATTACACTGTCACTTCGGGAACCATAGATGCATCGTCATCCGCTCTGCTTTTCGAAAGAACTTCGACGATCACTCCTGGAACAGTCGCCTACAATACAATTACTTTTTTAAGTTCCAGCCAGACTTTTACAATATCGGGTACATTTTTGGTCAATGGTTTGCTGACGATGGGCGATTCAGGAACAGGAACCTTAAATGGTGGAACCATTGTGGCGAATGGAAATGTAACTTACAATAATAACGGATATGTGGGAACGGCTTCTATGATTTTTGGAGGATCGACTTCTTCGATTCTTTCTTCATCAACCACGAACATTCTTCGGGGTAATGTGACTGTAAATAAATTATCTGGGGCAAGTTTGACCCTGGGAAGCAATATCAACTTCAATGGGTCTGGTCAAACCCTGGAAGTTGTTGAGGGAAGCATTCTCATGAGCGGCTGGAACTTGACTGTGCAAAGCAATTTGCTGCTCTCTCCTGGGACTACAGTCAATCGAGGGGGAGCTGTTCTGACTGCAAATGGATCAACCATTAACGCAGGTACATGTTGTGGCGGAGGAAATGTTCTCTAATGAGCTCATCTTTAAGTAAATATTTTTTATTTTTTATACTTTTTGGAATATTTTGTTTTGGCTTGGGAATCTGGTGGGGTTCAAAAGACAACTCCCAAGACCTTTGGGCCATCTACGGGGGGAATAACAAAGTTCATAAAGATGACCTATGGAAAGATATTCAAAAAGATGTCATGATTCTTGAACAAAATATTTATTCGATAAAAAAACAAGCTGTCAGAAATTTTAGTTCAAAAAAACTCATGACTGAAGATTCCAACGTGTCCAAATCGGTGCCTTCTCGCAACGAAGAGTCTATCGTGAATTCTTTTTCTCAAGCTGAATTAGAAAAAAAATTTCTGGAATATTTAGAAGATCGAGGAATAAAAAAAGACAAACTGCCCCCCTCAGAACTCTCCAACGCACGGAATAACTTTGAAATCTTTCTTGGGAATGAGCTAAGAAAGAAAAAGCTTGCTGACATTTACGATCAAGCGCAAATTAAAATTTTTATTCCTCGGCCCTTTGATCAAATTGTCTCTGTCAAGCAGGGTCCATTTTCACCTCTCGCGAAGAACGACAATTCAGCAAACATAGTTTATATTGGAAACTTTCACTGTCCTTTTTGTAAAGCAGCCGATGCGAGGTTGAAAGAGGTTGTAGAAAAATATAAAGGGAGAGTTTCTGTTTATCTGAGACTGAAAGTTTCTGAGTCGAGTGAAACTATTGGCTTTCGAACTGTAGAAGCTGCTTACTGTGCTCACGATCAAAATCAGTTTTGGAATTTTTATAATTTTGTGATGGCAAATGTTCCAGAGAATACCGAGGATTTATTGATTGCCGGAGAAAAAACAGGTCTAAATACTGAAAAACTAAAAGCCTGCGTGGAAAATCGAGAAAAAATGAAACAGGTTTTGCAGGAAGCTTCTCTCCTTGAAAAAGAAGGTGTTTTCGAGACTCCCTCTTTAATCGTTCAGGGGCGCATGCTCTCAGGAGTTCCACCTCTGAATGACATCTCAGATTTAATTGAATTGAGCAGTGCTCCAGAATGATTTTACGGTGATGAAATTTGATTGTCGGTGAACGCCCCAGCTGAGCTGGACACCACAATTTAGTTTTTCTTTTTTCAATCTTGCTCGTCTTGTTTACCGATGGCTACATCTAAGATGACGCTGATGAAGTGTCCAGAGATATCAACTGTATTTTGGCGGCCCGATCGAATTGAATCATAGGAAGAATTATCGAACCTGTAAGAATAGCCCATGCGGCCCCGGTAGTTTTCTCCAAAAGACCGCGAAACATAAAGCCCCAAAGCTCCACCTCTGAGAAAACTAAGAGCTCTTCCGTTGGGTGTTCTCCCCTGGCCAATATCTTGAAAGTAGTTCGCGTGAAAATACAAATCAAAATTTTTAAGCCAAGGCCTCAAATAATCGCCTTGCACATAAAGTCCTTGAGCTTGGATCTGATCGACATTGAGATAAGTTGTCATCGGACGAGTTAAAAGTTCAGGCAAATCTCTCAAGGCTCCCCCGAGCCAAACCCGCACTCTCCTGCCTTCTTCGAACACGAATCTTCGACCAACTTGCAACCCCAAAGTGTGGTAGAAGTAATTCGCTGCATTTATAGTGAAACCTGACATTTCTCCAAATGCGAGCAAACCCCAAGAAGTCCTTTTATGCCAATACCCCAGAGCCACTTGTCCCGTTCCGCCAAAAATGCTGTTCGTGGTTCGCGAGTTACTATCGTAATTATTTGATAAGTAATCGACCATAGAACCTATCCAATGAAGGCGACCATACAGATTCCTAGGCTCTTCACCTTTACTCAGCTTCAGGTCAAAATACTGTTCAACCTTAAAACGAACCGAACCCTTCTCCCCCGACGGTGGCAGCCTTTCAGGTTCCCCTGGCAGATAAGCTTGAACGTAAGCACGATAAGATGCCTCTGGATTTAACTGAACTTTTGCTGAGGTTTTCTCTGTTTCAACTTTTTGAATGATCTCACCTTTTTGATTATAAACAAATAAAATATATCTTTTTGCTAGAGAGTTTTGGAACCAAGCAAGTGTCACAGAAGCCGACTCTTTTGTCGTGGCCGGAAAAATTTCATTTGATCGTGGATTTTTGATTGGAGCTAAACCCAGAGGAATAAAAAATCGACGCAGCGGACTTGAAATACTCTTTTTTCGACGGTTATAAACTGTTTGAACTTGAACTCCATATTCGCCCGGTTCAAATCGAATTCTGAACTCAGGAGAGGGGGACTCAAAAATAGCCGGCACCGAAGGACGACCCTCTGGCGAAAATTTAAAAACTTGATACTGATATCTGAAATCCTTGTCCTCACTTCCATCGACCGTGGCCTCAATGAAAACAGGAGTCGTGTTTGGTAAAGGACTCACCAGACGAAATGCATTTGTTGCTTTGATCTGAGGATGCTCCACTTCCTCACCCTCATAGGCCAGAGGAAGTAAACCCCAGCGATACGTTTTTTCAATATCTAATCGCGCTGATAAATAAAAATTTTTGACCACTTTTCGTTGAATCAATCGACCATCTTCTTCTCGTAACTCAAACAAGTAGCCAGTGGCTTTTGGAATCAGAGGCCACTCAAAAAATATTTTTTCATTTTTAGATTTGACGGCTTTGACAATAGCACCATCCGCCGGATAAATTTCCTTCGGTGGTTTGAATCGAACAGGAAATTCCGTCCAATTTCCCCAAAACCCTATGCGATCTAATTTGTCTAAAGATCTTGTTCGAATCCGATACCTGCCAGGACTTAAAAAGATGCGAAGCTGAGTTCCTTTATTTCTCAAAACAGTGGTCTTCTTTTTCACATCATCGACTGAAAAAAATTCAGCTTCATATCCCGAGCTTCCCCGGACCGGGTTTAATTGAATTCTCACAACACGATAAGGAATTTCTCCATCATCATCATCTGTTTGATTTCTGAGCTTGAAGGGATCTTGAATCTCAAGAATCTCGGAAGGCTTATCCGTCTGAAAAACCACAGGGAGATCATCTTGGGGAGCCGTAATTTCTTCATCAATGATCCTTGCCCCTGGCAAAGTTGATAAGGGCACAGACTGAGGAGACACTTCCTCAGAAGCCTGGGTTTTTCCCATGATTGGACAAAAAAACAAAATGAAAATCACTAAACTTTCAATAACAAAAGTGAGTTTAATAAATTTCTTCACTTTCTTCAATTATCATCATCCTCGAGCTGAATGGACTTAATCTCGGGTGCAGATAAATTGATTTCATCTCGACTCACCCCCTGAGCAACAAAATATTTGCGATGGACTTTCACTCTTCTTTGCTCACTAGGAGGACCTTCAACACCTTCATCATTCAATGAAACCAGCTCAATTTTATAAAAAACATGGGGCACAGCACCGCTTTTCCAGGTTATTTTTTTTACATACCCAAAATCGCCAACGAAACTATTTGAGCCGAGGAATTTCCCTTCTGAATCGTAAATCTTAACTCTTGTTCGAGAAGCTCCCGGTGTTTTTTCCCAGGAAACTTTTAACTCACCAGGAGGTTGAGTTTCTAAAATCTCAGGTAAATTTTTGGAGTATTGAGGCGGCGGAAAAGTCCCAGGAGAAAGTACCTTCGCTTCAGTTTTTATGTCCTCTCTTTTTATTGAAGAATCTGCAACGTCAGCAAAGTCATCCGGAGAAGAAGAAACTCCCCTCAGTAAAAATCCCAAACCTAAGCCTAGAAAAAAACTAAAAATAACTGTTTTATATTTCAGTATACCCATAAGCTCCCAATATTAACACCCTGTTTAAAAAACAAATGCCCCTACAATTTAATTAAATAAACTTCATAAATATTATCTGTTTGTAATCAAGGAATGACAATTTATATTCGACAAAACTAGCATCTTATACCTGTTGAGGATATTTTTTGTTCGCAGGCTCACAAAAGAAGGACAATCTCAAAGTGTATAATCGACCAAAGTCTTAGATAACACTGAAGTGAAAATCGGCTTGACTTACCAAAGACGCTCAAAGCAGTGAACACCTTGGGCGCAAATATCACTGTACTCGCTCAATGAGTTCAAATTGTTTATTTCACAGTGCTCGAACAAGCTCGCTTGACTCCCTTACAATTCATGTCAACACTGATTTGATCAAATGAGAATCAAAAGACTAGATGCACTTCGAGCAATCGCTGTTTTGTTAGTGTTAGGCAGACACATGGAACTGTGTCCAAGGGATGTTTTTTTACCGCTAAGAATTATCTTGGATGCCTGGTACCGCTTTGGTTGGGTGGGAGTTGACTTTTTTTTCGTGCTCAGTGGCTTTTTAGTTTCGAGCCTACTTTTTAAAGAATACATCAAGAACGAAAAAATTTTCTTAAAACGGTTTTTTATCCGAAGGGGTTTTAAGATTTATCCCCCCTTTTATCTTTTACTGATCTTTACAATTCTAGTTTCATTTTTTTTTCACAAACCACTTACCGTTCCGCAGATTCTGTCCGAATTTCTTTTCTTTCAGAATTATGGCCCGCCAATCTGGGGTCATAGCTGGTCTCTTGCCGTCGAAGAACATTTCTATCTTTTGATAGGCCTTCTTCTTTATTTTACCAGTCGTAAAAAAGGTTCGAATCCATTTTCATTTATCCCGACTTTTTTTGTATTGTTAGCCACACTTTTAATTGTGTTCAGAGTTCTCACCTGGATCAACATTCCCTTTTCTTATAAGACTCATTTATTTCCTACTCACTTGAGAATTGATTCTCTGTTTTTTGGTGGTTTTATTTCCTATCTCTCTAATTTTAGTCGTGTACGTTTTCTCGCTTGGGTGAATTCGAACCGCCTAAAAATTGTCATGGCCTGCACCCTATTTATCATTCCGGCAGTCTTTGTTGATCTGGAGCAAGGCCCTTGGATGCCGACCTTCGGCTTTACATTTCTCTACCTTGGTTTTGGTGGGATATTATCCCTGATTCTGTCCAGTAAATCAGATAGTTCAGTCCCCATTTTTTCAGCCCTCGGGAAGTATTCTTATTCAATTTATCTTTGGCATTTACCCATTCATTCGCTTGGACTTCGTTTTCTTCACGACAAGTTAAATATCCACACCAGTTTTTTTCAGGACCTCACCATTTACTTATGCAGTAGTTTAATCTTAGGTGTGATCATGTCAAAGTTAGTTGAAACTCCTTTTTTAAAATTAAGGGACCGCCTCTATCCCGAATGAGTTTAAAAAAACCGAGAGGCCGCTTCAGTGCTTCTCCCTTTTAATTGAGGGCGTCTGTCGAAGTGCACACTTCCGTCGTGAATTTCGAAGCTACGCTCCTTAAATAGTGATCAAGCATAAATTGATCTTTTGGAAGATGTAAACTCATTTTATTGATTGAAATGCGGCCGTTTTCTTTTCGAATGATATCAAGCTTTTGCAAATTGGATAAGATCGACTCAAGCTTGGTTGGCTCAATCCCCAAAACTGATTCGAGTAGAGCTGGAGATTTGCGATATTTTTCGATTCCAAGCAGGACATGAACGAGAAGATTGTTCGGATCTAAATAATATTCAAAAATTGGGCTGGCAAATTCAGTTGCTACTTGTTCTGCATCAATCAGGTCAGCCGCGTTCAAATGTTTGGAGCGGATAAGTTTCAATTTACGATTTAAGAAGCGCCGTTTTGATTCGGTCCCTGCTCGTTGAAATTCATAGACTGAAAAAATATACTCTATGGCTGTCTCTGTGAAATCAAATAGGTCGGCAAACTTGAAAATCTGGTCAGAGGTGAAATCAGCCTTGCCTTTAAAGTGTGGGACGAATTAGCACCACCAATTTAAAAATGAATAGAATTGACTTGTTGAACCCAAGTCAAAGGCGAAAGAAACCAAGAATCAGCAAGTTCTTAATGATTATGAAATAAAGAATCGAGGAACTGAAAACGTATCTTTCGTTTTTGAAAGACGAATCAATTCCCCCAACACGAATTATCAATAAATGATCAGTCTTCTCGATTGCAATCAAATCTGAAATTTTTTCGAGATTTTTTTCCAGATTTAATTGAAACTGATGTTTGATCAAGTTCGTCCATGTAAACAGTGCCGCTCAAACTTTTATTTCCTTGTCTACCGCTAAACCACAACATCACATCTTCCATTTCGGCTGTTCCAGAATTCGTTGTAAAAAGAACACGAGTTCCATCTTTTACCTGAATGAAAACATCCTTATACTTTGTTTCTTCAATCATCTTTGACGGCACTCTTACAACTAAAGTTTTAGATCCACTGTCGAGTTCATCACATGAATATTCTTCTACCGCGTTCTGCGGTCCACGAGACTCGGGCTTCGCAAATACTAAAGTCGTGGCAAAAAACACTGAAGACATAAAAATCATTTTTATCATATAAATCCTCCTGAAATGACTTCATCGTACCAAGCATAAATGGTCAAGATTAGAAAACTTAAGGCGCTGGTTCTCCACAAAAGGTCGGGGTATTTCGAGCGGAGTTGTCGAAGTCGAATCGCTGGGAATTGATACCGAATAGCAATTCGGTGGTCCACGCCCATAAAAAAAGCATTTATGTTTATATATGGGCGCTTACGGGCGAATTTCGGGGTATGAATCGACTGTGCAGTCTCAATAAAACTCAAGGAACCGGCCGTAAATGACCAATAAGTTTTCTTTGGGATCCCCAGTGATAAAACAAAACAATCTTTGAGTTTAATTCCCGACAGAAATACAATGACGTGACGTCGATACGTCACTTTAGCACCACCAATTTAAAAATTGTTGGAATTTACTTGTTCAATCCAAGCCATGGCGCGGCTGCTTTTTAGTTGCAAACCCAAGCGTCCACTGCAACACCCCAGTTTCTCGCATTGTTTTGTGCATCAATACAATACTGAATAAACGGCTGCAGTTCTGCCCCCACAGCACCCTTGCTCTTTGCTGCTTGCAAGCTACCATAGAGTTCAACAAAGGCTTTACCCGCGAGATACTGGGAGTTTGCGCGCTCTTTATTTGCCCGTTCAATATTTGCCCGATCGATTGCTGCAGCTTCATTGGCCTTGGCAAGCTCTGCGGCTTCTGCAGCAGCGGCTGCTTCTCTGGCCCGAGCTTGTTCGGCTGCGGCTTGTGCTGCAGCGGCTGCTTCTCTGGCCCGAGCTTGCTCAGCTGCGGCTTGTGCTGCTGCGGCTGCAGCTACCCGAGCTTGCTCGGCATCTCCAGCTTCTGCTGCGCTTGCCCTTGCACGCTCTGCCGCTTGTGCTGCAGCGGCAGCTGCTTCAGCTCGAGCTTGCTCGGCTGCAGCCGCCAATTCCCTGGCTTGAGCTTGTTTGGTGGCTTCTTCAGCTTCCAGGCGTGAACGTGCAAGATTTTTTGAATCCGCATTCATTGTGAAATTCATACTCCAAACATTCAAACTCAGACCCACAAGATCAGCACGAGTCGAAAAATTAAAAATCAAATTCATGCTGCTTTCGTTTAAAATTTGCTGGGTCGGTGTCACTAAGAAATTTTCTCCTCCACTCACCAGAATACCTTTGGCACCATCATGGGAATAAAAATTTAAACCATCAAGTGAGTGATAAAAAACAATATTCTTCAGATCTGCAGTATTTGCGACAAAATAAAATCCATTGAAAGCTTTTTGAACGTCAACATTTGTGTAGATCAGTTCCGCCCCATTTAAATCGCGAACAACCTCCGTCGCCACAAATTGAAGATTCGAACTATTGATTCGAGTTCGTAATACTCGAGGAACCAAAGCTGGCCCCTGGCAAACATCCCTCGGACAATTTTTAGATCCAGTATGATAATACAACCAAATTTCATTTCCCACGACAACGGCGGCTGGTGCCCACGCCCCAGTGTGATCAAGGCCATTAGACTGTCCTATTAAAATTCCATGATTCGTCCAGCTTGCGCCGTTATCTGTACTTGAAGCATACCCCACGCGGTTAAACGCCGTCATTTGCTCTGCATTGGCAAATTGGTTTGGTAGAAGGGTGTAAAACATAAATATTTTTGATCCAATTTGCACAAGGCTTGGATCATTTGCGTGGTAACCGTTAACGAC
>JBKCTJ010000247.1:0-4251 GCA_046318875.1 Pseudobdellovibrionaceae bacterium
GCTTGGGGTTTTTTGCGGAATAAAACAATGAGTCCGCCGAGCAGAATCCAAATTCCAAATTTGCTGCCGATGAAAAGATGACTTTTAAACAATTGGAGGTTTGAAGCCATTTGTAGACCTGTGACAAAGATGATCAGCAAGCCGAGGCCGTGGGCCATGACTCCGTACATTCTTACTCTTTTGGTTTCTTGAGTTCGGGTGAATGCGAGCACGGCCAAAGTGGACAAACCAAAGACTAAAAAAATCAATCCTAGGATATGAAGCCAGACTAATAAATTATGATCCATGGGAGTCTCCTTTTTCATCTTTCGCATCTGATGAACTAAGGCCCAAGTGTTTCATCACTTGAGCAATTTGTTTTCGCATATTTGTTAATTCAGCAATATTTGCTAAGCTTTTTAAGGATTCCCTGAAAGGTTGCAGAGGGTATCCTCCATAAATACCTTTTGTTGAGATGTCTTTTATCACACCGGATTTTCCGCCGAGCATGACGTGATCTGTAATTTTGACATGATCGCTGACGAGGGTGCCGCCACCGGCTACAAATTGATTTCCAATTTTGGAAGATCCCGCCATCATAAACCCACCGGCTAATAAAGCATTTTCACCAATTTCACAATTGTGTCCAATGTGGCAGTGGTTATCAAATTTTGTTCCACGCCTAATTAAAGTGGTTCCAAGGGTACTGCGGTCTATGGCGACGAAGGTTTTAATTTCCACTTGATCTTCGATGACGACGTTCCCGATTTGCGGAACATGACGTTGTTCGCCGCTGGATTGGGTGAAAAAACCAAAGCCTTCCATCCCTATAGATGAAAAAGGATGTAAAATGCAATTTTTGCCAATGACTGAAAAGGTCCCAATCCAAACGTGAGAAACCAAAGTTGTCCCAGATCCAATTTTGACAAAATCTTCGATGACACAGTGGGGGCCAATGGCTGCACCTTCTTCAATTTCAACGTTTTTTCCAATCACTGAATAGGCACCGATACTGACCCGGGAGCCAATTTTTGCGGTGGAATCAATCACAGCTGTGGGATGAATTTTTTGAGTTGTTAAAAAACTGTTTTTGTACTGGAAAGCGGGAAGTAAATCGCTCAGAGTCCACGAAAAATGTTTTGATGAATAGACATTTTCAAAACTTTCAAAAGCTTCAGGCTTTAAAGCACGGTTGAACTTTTCCAGAATAATGATTGTTTGAATGCCAGCTTCTTCTGCGGCTTTGAGATGGTTGACTGTTTGACATAAGGTGACCGACCCTTGACAAACTAAATTTGATTTTTCCCTGTCAGTGACGTCATCGATGGCTAAAATCCGATGGATCAAGGCATCGGGCCTAGTTTGTTTGATGGTCTGCAAAGATTTGCTCAGGAGAACGAGGTCTGAAATGGTTTTTGTAAACATCGGTGATGATTCAGCTTTCATGGAAAGATCATGGGCCTTGCGCAGTTTTTTGAAAAGAGATTCATCTGGTGCAAAGCAATAAACATGTCATTATTTTTTGACGGTAGACGAAGTCTGCATAATATAGTGCAATCAGAAGAATCAATTTTCTGAAGGGTAAGGATGTTCAATGGCGAAATCAAAAGCGACCAAAGCAAAATCACCAGTGAAGGCATCGGGTAAAGCAGCTGGTAAAGCAGCTGGTAAAGTAACTGCGAAAGGAACTGCGAAAACCTCACCTCAAGGCCCATCTAAGGAAAAAAAGGCAACATCAACAAAGGCAAAGTCAGCAAAGGCTGAGGTTTTGAAGTCACGTTCAGCTCAGGCGCCTGTGGCTAAATCACCAGCTAAATCACCGGCGATGCCAGCTGCTCGAAAGAGTTTGGCAGATAAAGTTTTTGGAAAAGTAGCCAGTAAGGTTTCTGCTCTCGTGAAATCTGCACTTCCAGCTGCTCCTGTAAGTAAGCCAGAAAAACAAAGTGTAAAGGCAGCTCCGAAAGAAATCAGCACTGTGGAACCTAAGTCTGTTTTGAAAGCGGGCCCGGCAGCTCCTTCTGCAGGAAAAAAATCAAAGTCAAAGTCAAAGGCAGAAAAATCCGGAAAATCATCATCGTCAGATTTAAGTGCGCTGAATTTAAGCAAAGATGGAGTCAGCCCCGAGTGGTATGATTTTTATAAGAAAAATGCTGATGTGAATCCAACTCATTACGATATGCGCAGTCAATTTGAAGCAAATCAGCCGCTGATGCATAAAACTTTGGGTTGGGGGTGGATTGTTTCCAATGATAATGACCGCCTTGAAGTCATTTTCAAAGATGGAAAGCGGATGTTGATCAGCAACTACAAGCCGTCTTAATTCACCGATTTTGTCAAAGGACTTTCAGAATTCAAATTTCATAGGGTTGATTTTTTGATCAATCCGAGATTTTATAAAAATAATTTGCGTCTTCTGAATTAATGCATTTATAGTCTTGGCAGATGTCAAAAGAAGATCTCGCACAAGTAGAAGGTAAAATTGTAGATGCTCTCGCTGGAGGTATTTACAAAGTCATGCTCGATAACCAAGTTGAAATAGCTGCAAAACTTTGCGGTAAAATGAGACGATTCAACATTCGGGTGGTGGTCGGTGACCGCGTCACTGTTGGGGTTTCTCCCTATGATCCAACCCATGGTTTGATTATGTTCCGTCATAAGTGAACCTAAATTTCCAATGATTTTCAAAAAATATCCCAAACAAAATATTTTGGATCGAAAGGACTAAAGATGGAACAAACTTTACGTCATTATTTGTCGTTGAAGCTGCAGAGTATTCCACTCGCTTCGGCGGAAGCAGTCATCCAGCTCCACGGTGAAGATGCGACAGTTCCTTTCATCGCCCGATATCGAAAAGAAAAAACTGGGAACTTAGACGAAGTTCAAATTCGAAGTGTCATTGAAGCCTTCGAGAGCCATGAAGAAATCATCAAACGAAAAACCTTTTTAATCAAAGAGATTGGTGAGCAGGGAAATCTGACTGACCTGATCAAAAAACGAATTGAATTGGCGTGGGATCTTGGTGAGTTGGAAGAAATTTATCGTCCATACAAAAAGAAAAAGAAAACCAAAGCCACTATTGCCAGGGAAGCTGGTTTAGAACCCTTAGCAAATTGGGTTTGGGATCTTGGACATCAAATGATCCAAGATGAAATGACTCTGGAAATGAAAGCAAAAGCTTTCTTAAATCCTGACCAGAAAATTCAGACTTATGATGATGCCATCAAAGGTGCTCAAGATATTTTGATTGAAAAAATCGCTAATGATCCGGAGCTTCGCCTAGCAGTGAATAAAAACTTTTTTGAAAAAGGAAAAGTCATTTCAAAAGCTGCCAAGGGTTATAAACCAAATTCAAAATTTGAAATGTACAAAGAACATGAAGAATTCGTCACATCACTGATGGAAAGAAAAGCAACTCATCGTTATTTAGCAATGCGACGGGGCTGGCAAGAAGAGGAGCTTTCCATTGAAGTTGTCGGCGAAGATGACTTCTTGATGAGTCTGTTTACTCAATTTGCGACGACAAATCTTGATAATGCTATTGGTGATTTTTTAAAACAGTGTGCCAAAATGGCTTTGCAAGTTTACGTCATTCCTTCGGTGACCAATGAAGTTCATCGCGTGTTGAAACAGCGAGCTGATGAGGATGCCATCCAGGTATTTTCTGATAATGTAAAAAAAGTGCTTTTATCTTCTCCGTTTGGTTCTAAATTTGTTCTTGGAATTGATCCTGGACTTCGCACGGGGTGTAAAGTTGCCCTGATTGATCAAGCTGGAAATTTCATTTCACACACAGTAATTCAAATTTTAGGTGAAGGTGCTGAAACCAAAGCTAAAACTTTGTTCGGTGAAGTTTTAAAACAAATTAAAATCGATGTTGTCGCCGTAGGAAATGGAACTGCTGGCCGGCAGACAGAAATTTTTGTTCGTAAGATTTTGAAAGATATTGGAAGCGAAATTCCAGTGATTATGGTGAATGAATCGGGCGCTTCTGTTTATTCTGCATCGGACATTGCTCGTGAAGAGTTTCCAGAATTGGATGTGACTGTTCGTGGTGCAATTTCCATTGCTCGTCGATTGCAGGATCCTTTGGCTGAATTGGTTAAAGTAGATCCAAAATCCATCGGTGTTGGGCAGTATCAGCATGATGTTCCGCAAACTCATTTAAAAAAATCCTTGGATGCTGTGGTTGAAAGCTGTGTGAATCAAGTGGGTGTTGATATCAATACTTCATCGAAATCACTTTTGTCTTTTGTTTCGGGCATTGGCCCAGCT
>JBKCTJ010000248.1:0-5391 GCA_046318875.1 Pseudobdellovibrionaceae bacterium
GTGTATTCATAGGACCATTCAGAAAATCCATTTTTCAAAATTTTTTCAAAAGGGATTTCTTGTTGATTCCAAAGATACTGAATCATTTCTCTGAATCCTTTTTTGCCTGATCTTAGTTCTGCGAAGGAACTTTCGTGAAGTGTGATCCACTTTTCGATTTGAATCGCTTCTGTCGACTGTCTCGCATAGTTTTGCAGGGATTGGAGGTAGCGATGCAATTGTGTTCCTGACTGGGCAGCAAGAAGATTTTTCAGTTCCAAAGCGAGTGTAAGTTTGGTTGACTTTGAGGGACTAGAAATTGTCTTTGAGTCCTCGGAAGATCTTGAACTTTCAGGAGATAATGGGTTTAAGGGTGTGATCTGACTCTTGGAATTTATTTGAATCTTTAGATTTGTTTTACTTTGTTCTAGGCTTATCCCATCGGTCAGAGGATTTCGAGGAAAAAATCTTAAAATGAAATTCGGGTTGTTTTGAACAATTTCAATTTTTTCTGTTTGTTCTTGAGGAAGTGTCGATAGCTCTTGCAGGGCAAATTGAAAATAACAATTTGCATCCCATGTTTTTTGTCTTTTTCCACAAAGTGTGAGTGTTTCTTTAGCGCGAGTGATTGCCACGTAGAAGGTTCTTTCTAGTTCGGCCTTTTCGCTCTCTTTGGTTGAATCCAGATTGGATTTCAAAGAAAGAGGAACTAAGTTCTCTTGGTTTTGATTTTTTAATGTGAGGCTTATTTTTTGATTTTTCTCATCAAATAAAATAACTTCGGTTTTAGAAAAAAATGATTTGCGATCACAGCCAAGTAAAATGACATGATTAAATTCAAGGCCTTTTGCAGAATGGATGGTCATTGCATGAACCCTGGAAGAACTTAATGTCGGGGTAGCCACTCCTAATTCTTGATCGGAATTGTTAGAATTTTCCAGCTGATCGAAAAAATCAAACCAATAACCATTTTGTGTCCGCAGATAAATTTCCATCAGATCAATAACCTTAAATAAATTACTGTGGGTCTGGTGTGACAGATCATTCTGATTTGCCGCGTGGATCATTCCCTGACGAAGCACATATTCATAGGCCATGCTAATCAAGCTGGCGCCTCCGGCTCGATTTAAATCATCAATGATAAATTTGGCTGCGGTTTTTTGAAGTGATTCTTTTATTGCGTCAAACAGGGATTGGTTCGCTTCTCGCGAAATCTGGCAAAGTTGAAAAATATCTTGGTCCATCATGCCTACATAGGGTGAGCGCAATAAAACCAGTAAATTCAAATCATCATGGGGATTTAGCAGAAATTTCAAGTAAGCGATCAGGTCCATCACTTCTCTTTTTTCCGTAAAACCACGTGAAGAATACAGTTGGACTGGAATTTTCCACTGATTTGCAAGTTTTGTGAATTTTTGTAAATGAGAATTATTTTTTGAAAGAACGCAAATGTCTTTCAGATCAACACCTTGTTGAAGGAGTTCGACACAGCGAAAAAGGGCTAATTCGGAATCATCAAAATTCTCACTTTTTTCGCAGACTAAAAGCTGGGTTCTCGGTGACTGCAAATGATATGAACCTTGGCGGTCTAAATAAGCAGACATCAATGTGAATTCAGTTTGAGTCTGTCTATTTCCAAAAAAATGATTAAAACTTGCAATGAGGCCCGGATGTGAACGGTGATTTTTATTTTTAAGCTCGAACTTTGCATCAAGTGCAGTCATTTGATTTTTTTTAATGCCAAATAAAGTTTGATCGGCGCCGCGGAAATAATAAATACTTTGCTGGGGATCGCCGACGACAAACTGGGGTTTCCCTTTGGTGAGATGATCCAAAACAAAATTTTGTAAAGGGCTTGTATCTTGATACTCATCAATCATCCAGTAATCCCATTGCTGAACAAAATGTTCACCAGTACTTTCATCGTTTTTTAACAATTGTAAAACATAAAATTCAAGGTCTTGAAACGAAATTGCCGATGTTGCAATTTGATGATCTCGAAAAAAATTGACCCAACTTTTAAAAACTTGCAGATAAGTTTGATTCAAATTTTCAATCGTATCCCAATGCATTCCTTGATAGATTGGATTTTTAAGCATGAGATCTCGTGAAGCAAAAACTTGGTTGTAAATGTCTCTGTCGATTCCTTCAAGTTCTGGTTCTTTGCGTGCCATTTGGGGTTTTGATTTGACATTCAATTTAAATCGTTGAATTTGACTGAAAAAAAATTGGCAATCATTTTCTGTCAGAATCGGAATTTGAGCTAGCGTCTTCAATTCAGCACATAAAATTTTCCATTTTTCTTGTTCAAAACGTGAAAGAAGTCGGTCAACTTCTCGACAAGTATTTTGAAAAGACTTAATGCTCTGAGCGACTTCCAAAAGAATATCCTGTTTTTTAAAAATTTCAGGATTTAAAATTGTGGATGACATGAGAGCTTCAGCGGATTCAAAAATGTGTTGAAACTTAAAGTGCTCCAAAAGAACTGAGTTCTCTTTTGAGCTAAAAATTATTTTTCGAAGAAGATTTCTTTTGAAACTGAAAAAATCCTGGGACGATTTCAGCTGAATCTGCGGATCGAAATTAAATTGATGATGAGTTTGACGTTGATGCTTGAACGTATGTTGAAGAAATTGATAGAAGACGCCGTGAATGGTTGAGATCAAAACATGGTTTTTCTTCTGGACGTGAAAATAAAGATCTATTTTGTTTTCAGCGAGTAACTGTTTGTTAATTCGTTCACGAATTTCAAGAGTGGCTTTGCGAGTAAATGTGCACAAAACAACTTTGGGAAAACGGTTATGAATTTTGTGAAATTCTTCACAAAAAGAAATAAAAGTAAAAATGAGGTCAGTGGTCTTTCCTGCTCCGGCCACAGCTTGAATCATGCGGTGAAAAGCTGGCTTCTTAAAAATGTTTAATGATTCAGGTGTGGTGCTCGACACAGAGACCTCCATGAACATTGTGGACAATCATTTTCATTCAACGGTTCTGGGTGAAAATCATTTTTTACAATTTTTAGAACTAAGGTTTTAATTTCAAGTTCAAGATCCGTAAAATATTGAAGAAAAGACTGGTTTTCCTGGGGATCGACATCGGCCTGGTCACCCGATAAAAGTGTCTTCACAGCATTTCGATGAATCAAAGATGATTTGCGATTCATTCTTTGGTAGTCATAGTAGACAAGTCCCAGCAGTGATTTGGTATCTAACAAATCATATTTTTGAACCAACCAACCATAGAACAAAAGTTGCAATGTGTTTTCCTTGATCCAAGATGTGGCGGATCCTTGAGCTGAAGTTGACCTTTTGTAATCAACTAAAAGCACATTCAAATTTTTATCAGTTTCGATTCTATCAATGGTACATTGAAATAAGACTTCTATATTTTGACCCATTTCAGCTTCAGATAACAGATTGTGAACCACGATTTGAAACTTTTTTTCAAGCTCGTGAATATGATTGTTGGGATTATTTTTCACCCATTGTCTTTCAAAATCTAAAAAGCGTTTTTATATTTTTAGATAGCGACTTTTTTCTATAGCCCACACAAATTCATCAAAGTTAGCTATCTTCAATTTGATTTTCAGGGAATCTAAAAGTTGTTCTAAGCGGTCATCTTCCCAGGTTTCATCTTTCTTTAATAAAAGGTTTTCAAAGATAGAGTGAATCAGAATCCCTTCACTCATGAGATCGATATCAAAATCGACTTGTGGTAAATCTTTGAGCTTTAGCATTTTTTCTGAGTAATAGATGAATGGGCACTTACGGTAGTTTTGAAGATGTGTGGCGGACAAGTGAATACGATTGTGGGACATCTCCATTGCCATTTTGGTGAGGCCCTGGTCTTGTTCTACACCCTTTCTGAGAGATTCACTTTTTTCTGTGCTTAATTCGTTGTATCCCATCGTTGAGTAAATGGTTGGTGAAAGTTCCAGAACCGGTTGCTGTTCATTTTTTTTATGAAAGTACTTCATTTCCGTAATAAAATGATGAGGAGAGAGAAGTTCCCCTTGGAAATCAGACCCGCAATAATTATAAAGCGTCTGCTCAAAATGGGAATGACTTTGCCAATAGAGTTCAAATTCAGAAAGCCCTGACTCATCATCTTCAAAAAACAAATTGAGTTCTTTAGTCATCAAATTTGTTTCTTCTGAGCTGTAAATTTTTGGGGTTACATAAAAATTCTCCTGATTGATGCCAAGATAGATTCTCTTAACTCCTTGATGAATTTGGCAGCTCTGCAATTGGCTCGTGTGAATCGTAGACTTTTGAATCGAAGGGCTCAGTGATATTTCAGAATGTGTAAGAATTTTCTGGATTATTTTTCTGTAGTTTCCAACAACTTGTTCTGGAAAATCAGAAAGATTCTGCCAAATGAATTGGATGCATTTTTGGAGTATTTTTTGGTCTTCGGGGTTAGAAAATTTTTTTGCATTGGAAATAAAGATATTCATCAAAGAATGAAAAATATTTATAGATCCCGTAATTTCTTTTGCTCCATTCTGATAGAAATTCAATTCAGGAATCGCTAAAAGATCGTCAGTTTCTTCGTAAAGAGAATATTTGCGAAGATAACTTTGAAAAGGTATCTTTTGGGCTTCTGGGGAAAAGAGAAAATGGAAAGTCTGACCTTTGTCAAAAATTCCGCAACTTGTCCAACATTGACTCAGCCAATTTTGAACAAGGGGCAATTCAATGATTTTAGTTTTAATGCTTTGATCCAGGGGGATACCTTCAAGCTGGCACAAGTGTGAAAATTTTTGCCAGTAACTGTCGTAGTTTGCAAACAGCACAACAATATCTTTTGGTGGAATATGGTCCTGTTCAATCCATTTTCGAATTTGTGCAACGGCAAACTGGATTTCGCCAAGGGCCGTTTCATGACGCAGAATTTCGATTTTTTGGTTTGATGGTGGGAGCGGTTTCCCATCTTCTACCAACTCTAGAAAGTCATAAGTCTTTAATTGAGGTGAGAACTTTTTTTCTGGTGATATTGGCTTTAACACATCAATGGCAAAAATTTGCCCTTGTCTTGAAAAAAGCTGAGCTTCTGAAGAGTGAAGATCAGAGCCTAAATCTAAAATAATTTTTTTATCCCAAAATTGTAGATTATTGAAGTTGGAAAATGACTGCAGTAGAAATCCAGGAATCCACCGAGAGGAAAGACAGTTTTTCCTTTGAATGATGTCCATCATAAATGTTCTGCAGATTTCTACCCAATGAATCCAATGTAAATGAATCGATGGATTTTCCTCGGCCCATTGAAGTAAATAATCTTGTTGATCTGAAAAAATCAAATCACTGAGCTGATGGCAAGCTTGAATCAACAAATTGAGGGAGCTTGTCTTAATTTGAAATTCTGGGTTTGTTTGAATCCAAGCTGCGGCAAGAAATTCCAAGAGATCATCTG
>JBKCTJ010000249.1:0-19100 GCA_046318875.1 Pseudobdellovibrionaceae bacterium
ATTTTAAATCGTTTCGAATATAATCGACGATGACTTCTTCGTGAGTTGCGCCAAGGCAATACCACTGTTGATTTCGATTTTGAAATTTTAAAAGACCTTCACCCATTTCGGACCATCGGGAAGTTTCTTCCCACAATTCCCGAGGTTGCACCATAGGCATTAAAACTTCTTGGCATCCAACGCGATTTAATTCTTCGCGGATGATGTTTTCAAATTTTCGAATAGCACGTAGACCCAAAACACCATAAGTGAAAATTCCCGGAGCTACTTTTTTAATAAAGCCCGCTCGGACCAAAAGTTTTTGACTTAAAATATCGGCATCAGAGGGTGCTTCTTTTAAAGTGTAAAGATGGGTTTGGGACCATTTCATGTGGAGACCTCGATATTGTATAATTTAATTTTTCTGTGAAGGTAGCTTCGCTCAAGACCGATCATTTCTGCAGTCTTTGAAATATTCCCACCGTTTTCTTGAATTTTTTTAACGAGGTAGTCTTTTTCAAAATGTGCCCTGGCATCGCGAAATGATTTCATGCCGCTATTGACTAACATTTCTGAAGAATCAGAAAGCCCAGCAAAAGATAAATCATGAACGTCGATGTATTCACCTGGAGTTAAAATGTAAACTCGCTCCATAAAATTTCGAAGTTCACGGGTATTTCCTGGCCAAGTGTAAGTTTGCATACGCTCCATGGCTCGTTCAGAAATGACCTTCTTAGGTTCACCCGTTTCGGCACAAAATTGATCGCTGAAATGAGAAATCAAAGATGGTAAGTCTTCCAGATGGTCTTTTAGGCCAATGGTTTTAATCACATTATTGCCAACGGAATCATACAATTCCTGTGCAATTCGACCTGATCGGACCGAGCTTTGCCAGTCCTCGGACGTAGTTAAAATCAAACGAACGTCTTTGCTGATTTGATATTTCCCGCCTTGTCGCGTGAAAGATTTTGAACGAATGTACTGTGCAAGAGCGCGCTGAGTTTCAATTTTTAGCATATGCACTTCTTTGATGAGCAGAGTTCCCTGTTCAGCTAAATCTAACTTACCTATTTTTGGTTTTTCAACGCCTGGTAAAGACATCGCTTCAATTCCAAACAATTCGCCTTCGATCAAATCCTGAGGACTGCTGGCACAATTCATTTCAACCATGCCGTAAGACAAACGATCACCCATGCAATGTAGATTCTGCGCTGAGAGCTGCTTTCCAGATCCCACGGGACCCTGAATGAGAACGGGGTAATCCCTTGCTGCGTGTTTAGAAATTTCTTCTTTTAGATTTTTCATAAATGCTGAATCACCGACAAAGGCCAAATTGCGGCGAAGTCGATTTAACAATGCCGATTTTTCTTGGCGCTGGGTTTTCATCAATTCGATGTGATTCAAAACAATATTTATTTTGTCCATGGAAAGTGGTTTTTCAATAAAATCCCAAGCACCCAGCTTTGTTGCTTTCACGGCGGTTTCAATTGTTCCGTGACCAGAAATCATGACAAATTCAACTTCAGGGTACAGTCGTTTCGCTTGAGTTAAAACGTCAATGCCATCAATTTTTCCAGGCATCCAAATATCTAAGAAAGTGACTTCCGGTTGGAATTCTTCCAAAGCTTTAAGTCCCAGCAAACCATCTGCTGCAACGTGAACATCATGCCCATCATCTTTTAAATTTGCCGAAAGAACATCCCGAATCGGGGCTTCATCGTCGATGATCAGAATTTTCATTGTCTTTTTCATGGGTAAAAACCTGTATTTTCTGTGATTTTTTGTTGCTTCAAGATTCCAAGAAAACCGCCGAAGTGCAAGTCTTCATGTGCTTTAAGTAGAGGATTTTGGAACCCAGGATTTGTAGTCGGAAACTGGTAATTCAATAAGCATTTTTGCACCCTGGGGTAAGTTTGGCAAAGCTCGAATGTAGCCGTTGTGATCTTCGATAATTCTCTTCACAATGGCCAAACCGAGGCCTGTGCCCGAGTTTTTCGTTGTGAAATAAGGTTCAAAAATTCTTTGGCGTTGATGGCTCGGAATGCCAAGGCCATTGTCACTCAGTGAAATGGTTAATATTTTGATGTCTTCGTTGAATGACACATCAATTCGAATTTTAGGCGAAGCACTGCCCTGAACTGCTGCGACGGCATTATCCAGCAAGTTCACAATGACTCGCTTGATTTGATCTACATCAAATTTGAACTTCGGTAGAAACTCACCGCGATTTAAAACAAATTCGATCGAGGAATGTCCTGATCTGAAAAGTGTTAAAACTTCGTTTAAAGTTAAATTGATATCACCTTCGACAGGTTTACTTTGAGGAAGCCTTGCAAACTGACTGAATTCGTTGACTAAGTTTTTTAAATCATCCACTTGGCGAATGATCATGGTTGTGGATTCCATAAATGCTGGGTCTGTGATTTGTTCTTGAAATTTTCTTTGAAGACGTTCAGCAGAAAGCTTAATTGGAGTCAGAGGATTTTTAATCTCATGGGCAATCCTGCGAGCAACTTCCGTCCATGCTTGAGCCCTTTGAGCGCTCATAATTGGAGTTAAATCATCAAATACTAAAATTTTTCCCAGCTGGTCGCCTTTGTCATTTTTTAAAATAGACAAATTCATCAGCAAGGGTAAGGGCTGACCTTGAATGGTCATGGTCATTTCACGCTGAATACTTTCAATTTTATTTTCATTCATTGTCTTCAACAATTCTGAAAACGTTCTAAAATATTCAAGAGTCAAAAGATCTCGCACAGATCTCCCAATGAATTTAGATGCGTCTAATTTCAATAAATCTGCAGCATGCCTGTTGATGGTTGTGATTTTTCCCATTTGGTCTACGGAAACTACGCCTGCACTGACGTTTCCTAAAACAACTTCGATGTATTTTGTGTGTTCTTTGTTTTCTTTTTCAGATTGAGAAAGTTTTTTTGTCATTTGATTGAAGTTTTCAATCAAAGTCGAAATTTCTTCGCTGCCCGATTCTAAATTCACGGTTTCATATTGACCTTGGGCAATTCTTTGAGTGGCTTTGCCAAGCTGAACCAGAGGAATTGCCAATTGAGACGCTAAATAAAACCCAAACCATATCGCCGCAAACAAAATCACCAGGGTCATTAAAAATAAAATAATCAAGTAAATAGACTTCAGTGGGAACTCCAAGGAGTTCACATTTCGAAATTCTTCGTAAACTTCGCTGACGTCATTCATTCGAGAAATCAAAGACAAGGGGATATAAGACGAAACGACGATGGCTCCCCGGGCCATTTGATCATCAACAGGCACGATAACTCGAACTAAATTTCCATCGCCGAATTGATGGATGGTGCTGGATTCAGAAAACTGACTGACCCCTCGGGAAAGAAAATCTAAATTCACTTCGGGTAAATCGACGAGGCCGTCTTCTTCGGCGAAGGAAATTAAACGTGCTGCAGAAAGTGATGGATAATATTCCACGGCATCCAGAGAAAAACGCTTCCTTGTGTAGGCGATAATGGAAGCATATTTTTTCTTATTTTTTTCCCGACGAATTTCGGTGGCGACTTCGTGGGCGAAATGATAATTGCGTTTTTTTGCATTTAAATAATAAGCATTTTGCACTTCAAGGGAACTTTTTAAAACTCCGACGACTTTGGTATTAAACCATTTTTCAAATGATGAATTCACATAAAAAACTGAAATGACAAAAATTAAAACTGTTGGAACTGTGGAAAAACTGACGAAAGCTGCAACGAGTTTTGCTTTGAGGCTGCTTCCGAAGACTTTGGATCTTTTTTCTAAAAAGACTTTAACCACATTTCTGAAAATTAAAAAAACCAAGAGCAACAACAGAATGATATTGAAATTCACTAATCCAAAGAAAAATATACTGTGAACAAAGGGAAGCTGCTGACTTGTGTAAAAGAGCCTAATTTCAATCCAAAACAACAGAACAACTAAAGCTGAAATTAAAATGGTAAAAAAGATTTCTCGTTTTCGCTTCTTAACTTCATTTGTGCGCAGCTCAACTTCATTTGTGCGCAGCTCATTTTGCTGTTCGTTGGGATTGAATTCTTTTTTCAATGAGATTTTTCCAAATCGCGCAACAGGCCGATCATTTCAACCACGACTTGGGCCGCTTCTTGGCCCTTGTTCCCATGTTTTCCGCCGCATCGATCCATAGCCTGTTCATCATTTTCCGTGGTCAGAACTCCGAATCCAATGGGTTTGCCATAATCCAACATGAGGCGAGTTAAACCGTCAGTCACGCTGTTGCAAACATAGTCATAATGTGAAGTTTCGCCACGGATGACTGCACCGCAGGTAACAACACCGTCAAATCCCAATTCGAATAATTTTTGGCAAGCCAGCGGAATTTCTACTGCTCCAGGAACTCGCAATGAGGCAATTTCTATTGAAAACCCATCATCATTGAGTTGTTCAAGGTAGCCGAGAGCGCCTTCTTCAAGTTTGTAAGTGATTTCTTCGTTGAACCTTGCCGTGACAACGGCGATTCGGATTTTTGATTTTTTAGGTGCGATTGTTCGTTTTGCTTTTTTTGCTTTTGCCATGATTAGACATAGCAGGTTTTATTTTCAAAGAAAAGCTGCAGTCAAAAGGATCGACTGCAGCATCATAGATTGAGTCAAAAGATCGACTAAATGGCAGATAAAGCTGATGCTTTTTCGCACTTGGACTTTAATTCGTCGATTTTAATCGTCGTATGTATAGAACCATCTTCGTTTAAAATATAACAATTTTGAGATTCTTCACGCTGAATGGTTTCTTCGGCAGTTTCTCCTTCAGCCGGCGCCAGGGACATTGGCTGATCATAACTTCCAACAATTTTATCACAAGAATTTTTAGCTATGAGAGCAAGGCTTCTCACGCTTTCTCGATCAAGTTCCGGTTGAGACAAAACGTGGTCCTTGAGACTGCGTAATTTTGCTAGCAAACTTTCATCTGAAAGATCTGTTAAAAATTCAAAACTGCATTGTCCATCTTTGGTTCGAAACTTCTTTGCCTTTTGTTGAATTTGAGCAGCCTCTACTTCAAACGTTGTGCTTTGTTTTGCTCCATCATCATTTTTTGTAGAACAACCCATGATTGCTGTTGTGACCACGAATAAACTCACTGATAGGTTTGTTGCTGTTTTTTGTAGCATTTTCGTTTTCTTCCTTTCTTCGCATTTATTTTTTACTCAATTTTGCGCAGTACTTCATTCTCTAGTTAAGGTTATACAGGCAAATATCAAAAACAGGGGAACAGAAGGCAAGTGTTGTAAAAAAGGATGACTTGACCAAAAATTGGCCAGTGTTTTTTTGCGCATTTGCATTTTATGCGAGAGGAGCTGTCGAAGTTTTTAACAAGCCCTTTTGGGTCTATCTCATATTTGTGTCTGGAGTTGATCCAAGATCTACTTTGCCAAAAAGAACGGCCCGGTTCTTAGAATTTCAGTATTTGAATGAAAGTGTTTCTATGATTTCGATACCGAAGGCCTTTAAGCCCACTCGCTTATCGGGCCTATTGGTCATTAATTTTATTTTTTTTAATCCCAGGGACCTTAGAATTTGAGCTCCGATTCCGTAATCTCGGTCATCCATTTTAAATTCCAATTTGGCATTCGCATCGGTTTGCTGATCCAAGGATTGGCTCCACATTTGGATTTCATTTAAAAGTGAATAAGATTTGTTTGATCGAAGCAACAGGATGACACCACTTTTTTCTTCTTTCAATGCGGAAAGTGCTCGAATCAAACTGGAATTTCCTTCTTCTAGAATACTGAAGAAATCTTTGGCGATATTTTCGTTGTGCACTCGAACAAAAGTGGCTTCTTCAGGATTTAAATCACCTTTTTGCAAGACTAAATGTTCAATGTGATCCACGGCACTTTTGAAAACTTTCAATTTGATGTCTTTGCCAAATTTTTCTGGCAGAGCCACGTGGTGAATTTCTTATACTAAAGATTCGTGGTATAACCTTTATTGAATTAAATCGACAATGGTCCCAATTTTCATTTTGTGTTTTCTTGCAAATTCCACCAGATCGGGAACTCGGGCCATGGTTCCGTCATTGTTCATGACTTCGCAAATGACTGCTGCGGGGTTTAATCCCGCAAGTCTGGCTAAATCAACACTGCCTTCGGTATGGCCTGCTCGCTTGAGGACGCCACCGTTTTGCGCGCGAATTGGAAAGATGTGTCCTGGGCGATGAACATCTGTGGGCTTTGCGTTGGGATCTGAAGCAATTCGAATGGTGTGGGCGCGATCTGCAGCAGAAATTCCAGTGGAAACCCCCTGGGACGCTTCGATACTGACGGTAAACGCAGTTTTGTTTGGCGACAAATTGCTTTCTTCACCGACCATAAGTGGCAAATGCAGTTTTTCAACTTGAGCTGTTGAAAGTGACAAACAGACTAAGCCACGGGCTTCCACCACCATAAAATTTATTAATTCGGGCGTCACATGATCTGCAGCTAAAACCAAGTCACCTTCATTTTCCCGGTCTTCGTCATCCACAAGAATAACGATTTTTCCTTGTTTGATGTCTTCGATCAATTCGGGAATGGTGTTGAAGTGAGTTGAATTTTTATTGTTCATCTTTTCCCTGCAGTTCATAAAAACGGTAAAAGGCTTTGGCCATATAATCTGATTCCAAATGAATGGAATCGTCTTTTTTAAATTCGATGAGATTTGTTCTTTTCTGAGTTTCTGGAATTAAACACACTTGCAGAATATTTTTTTCCAAAGTGTTTACAGTCAGACTAACTCCATGCAAAGTGATGGAACCTTTTTTCCAGATTAAGGGAAGCAAAGCTGTTGGGACTTCAATGTCTAAAAACCAATTTTCCCCAACTTGATCGGATCGCAAAACCTTCCCCAAAGCTTCGACATGGCCCGTAACCAAATGACCGTGAATGCGATCACTTAATTTGAGTGATCGTTCCACATTGATTTTTCGGTTTTTCCAATCTTGTTGTTTCCACTGAAGGACTTGGAGAGTCTCTAGACCCAGAGAGAATTGCATTTTTGTTGAATCAAACATTTCAACAGTCAAACACACACCGTTCACTGCAACGCTGTCACCAATTTGGAGATCATCAAATTGGATGGGGCGTTTTAAAAAAATACGGCAAATGCTCTGTCCTTCTTGGACCTCGAGCAGTTCAGTGGTGGTTTCAACTATTCCCGAAAACATGGATCAGGATATAGCCAAAAATCACTGAACAAGCAAACACTGATCTATTTCTTTGCAGTTGGAGGCTGGGCAAAACTGTGAAGCAGCACTTTCGCACCGATTCGGGCTGAATCACTATACTCGATACCGCCTTCTTCAGGTTTTAAGACTCGTCCTTGGGATGCCACATCGCCAACACTCTCAATTTCAATAATAGCCAGGGGCTTCAAAGGGACAGAGTATTTAAATTCTGATTCACAAGGTTCGCCTGACCACTGACCTCGTTCGTTTTGGACTTCAAAACGATCACCTTTTTGGATTCCCAAATTACGGCCACCTTTGATCGTGATCGAATAGTCTTTTTCCTCAAGCACGCGAGTATAAAATTTATCTTCAATCATTTCTTTAGAAGCTTTGAGTTGTTGAATTCCTTTAGTCAAAGCACCTTCGGCTACTTTAGCCATCGAAGGTTTAAATTCCGCAGACGGAGTAAAACCAATGCCACTATAAATAAGAGTGAATTTCAGTTTCACTTTCGTTTG
The DNA here is from genome assembly GCA_046318875.1 of Pseudobdellovibrionaceae bacterium. Lineage (GTDB taxonomy): Bacteria > Bdellovibrionota > Bdellovibrionia > Bdellovibrionales > Bdellovibrionaceae > JBKCTJ01. Next base: position 7,680 of record JBKCTJ010000249.1, read on the forward strand.
ATCTTTCGTGAGGTTGATTGCTTTTAAAGTTCCTTTTCCTGTACCCAACTCTGGTCGGTAAGCCATCATCCCCATGGCCAATTGAGCTGTATCAAATTCAACATTTGCTCCAGGAAAAACACCGCTAATGGGGCCTGTGTCGCTAAAACCAATTCCTAGTCCGAAAGAGCTTATGGCTTCAAAAGAATAAACTCTGCCATTTAAACGAAACTGTGGATGATCTAGAAAACAGGCCACTTCCGTGGAGCTTTTTTGCAAATTTGCAATTTTATAAGCCAAAGCGTCTCGCTCGTATTCAGTCCCCAGCATTTTCTGATCACCGACGGAAAGACCATTCACTTTTTCACCCACTTGTTTGGAAGTATCCACTGTGGATTCTAGACCCTGATCGAGGAATAGATTTTCTTTATCTAAGACACCATAAGCTTGGTAATTCATCACGTAGGCGAAATCAAACTTGCGACCATCAGGCAGCGAGATCGGCTGAGACTTCAATGTGTCCATACCCACGAGTTTTTTAAGCACCCTCTGTTGATTCTGACTTTGTTCGCAGGATTGATTTCCCATCAGACTTAGGGCCAGTGGAATAAACAAACTTGATTTGAAAACAAAAGACTTAGATATGCGAGCACCGATCGTATTTTTTTTAGATTGCGTCACCATTGAAAACCTCGTTTCTGTCCTTGACTAGATCTATGTCGGGTGGACTTTAGGAGGGGTTTAATGTTTTTTATATTGTCGACGCTATTTGCACTTTTCAGAGAAAAAAAAGAAGAACAAGAGCAAATGTTGATAGAAGTGAATAGATATTTTTCAGGACCACCAATCCAGACCGGCCAGACCGGAGGTCTGACATATTCCAGACCGCCAATTCAAAGTGGCTTATCACCATTTATTTTGCTGAAACTTTAAAGCTCAGCTTTCCCGAATCAAGACTAGTCTGAACTGTCTGTTCGGCTTTGATTCGACCTGAAATCATTTCCTTTGCTAGGGGGTTTAAAAGTTCAGATTGAATCACTCGTTTTAATGGTCTTGCTCCGTAGATAGGGTCATAGCCTCTTTCTGCAAGCCAACTCAAAACATCCTTTGAAACTTTTAAATCAATTCGTTTTCCCAGCAAGCGCTGAATGACTTGGTCAATTTGCACTTGGACAATTCCACTGATTTGGTCTTTGCCTAGGGCTTTGTAGATGACGACTTCATCAATGCGGTTTAGGAATTCTGGTCTAAAATGCTGAGACAAGGCGTCTTTAATCAAAGTTTCCTTTTCTTTTTCATTCAAATTCGGATCAATAATACTTGTTGATCCAATGTTCGAAGTCATTACAAAAACTGTGTTTTTAAAATCAACGGTTCGCCCTTGGCCGTCTGTTAATCTGCCTTCGTCCAAAACTTGTAGCAAAATATTAAACACATCAGGGTGAGCTTTTTCAACCTCATCAAACAAAACTACGCTGTATGGTTTTCTACGAACAGCTTCCGTCAACTGACCGCCTTCATCGTATCCCACATAACCCGGAGGTGCTCCCACTAGGCGAGAGACCGAATGTTTTTCCATATATTCGCTCATATCAATCCGAGTAATGGCCTGTTCATCGTCAAATAAATACTCGGCCAGGGCTTTGACCGTTTCAGTTTTGCCAACACCCGTTGGGCCCAAAAATAAAAATGTTCCAATAGGGCGATTTGGATCTGAAATTTCCGCACGAGATCTGCGAACAGCATCCGAGACGATTTCCAAAGCATGATCTTGGCCGACAACACGTTTTGCTAAAAACTTTTCCATATTCATTAATTTGTCGGATTCGACTTCCAGCATTTTTGAAACTGGGATTCCAGTCCATTTTGCAACAACTTCGGCGATTTCTTCGGGACCCACTTCTTCCTTTAACATTTTGACGTCAGTTGCGTTGGACTGATTGAGCTTGTCTTCCATGGACCTTAGAAGTTTTTCCAGTTCTGGAAGTTTTCCGTATTTCAGTTCAGCAGCTTTGCCAAGATCCCCTGCCCGTTCAGCTTTGGCGATATCGTTTTTTAGAATTTCTAGATCTTCTTTGATTTTTTTAACTTTATCAATTCCACCGCGCTCAAAATCCCATTGTTCACGCAGAAGCTGATTTTTCTTTTGCAGATTTGTGATTTCAGCATCAATCTTTCCCAGACGTTCCTTGCTTGGCAAATCACTTTCCTTCTTCATTGCTTCTTTTTCGATGCGCAATTGCATGAGCTTGCGTTCAATTTCATCGATGTCTTCTGGGACACTCCGAATTTGGATTGATAATCTGCTGGCCGCTTCGTCCATTAAATCGATGGCTTTATCGGGTAGGAATCGAGAAGTGATATATCGATGGGATAATTTCACTGAAGCGACTAAGGCCGCATCAGAAATGCGCACGCCGTGATGGACTTCATATTTTTCTTTGAGTCCACGCATAATTGTTATGGCGTCTTCAACACTGGGCTCACCCACGAGGACTGTTTGAAAGCGTCTTTCCAGGGCTTTGTCTTTTTCAATATATTTTCGATACTCATCTAAAGTCGTGGCGCCGATGCAACGTAATTCACCCCGTGCCAGAGCCGGTTTCAAAAGTTGCCCTGCGTCCATGGCACCGTCGCCTTTGCCTGCGCCAACTAATGTGTGTAATTCATCGATAAACAAAATTACTTCACCTGCAGCATCTGTAACTTCTTTGATAACAGCTTTTAATCGATCTTCAAATTCACCGCGGTATTTTGCCCCAGCGATGAGAGATCCCATATCAAGGGAGAGTAATTTTTTTCCAATTAAATTTTCTGGCACATCTTGTTTTACAATTCGAAGGGCCATGCCTTCAGCAATAGCTGTTTTTCCCACCCCTGGTTCGCCGATCAAAACGGGATTATTTTTGGTTCTTCGCGAGAGGACTTGGATGACTCGCCTAATTTCTTCATCGCGACCTACAACCGGATCCAATTTTCCTTCGGCGGCAAGGGCTGTTAAATCGCGGGAATATTTTTTCAGGATTTCATATTTTCCTTCAGGGTCATCATCAACGACACGCTGAGATCCGCGCATTTCCTTGAGCGCTTGTAGGATCATGTCTTTATCAATTTTGAATTTTTTTAAAATGGATTGATGTTCACCGGGCACAAGCAGAGCCGAGAGCAAAAAATGTTCAGTTGAAATGTATGCATCACCCATTTCTTTGGCTTGGGTATCAGCAACTGCAAATAATTTTTGAAGTGCAGCACTGGCATAAACTTTTGAGCTGGCACCTTGAGCCGTTGGAAAGCGTTCAATACGCTGATTGAATTCCTGGGCAAAGTTAGTAAGCGAGATTTTATTTTTTTCCAGAATTCGAGGAATGACACCGTCTGACTGCTGGCTCAATTCAAACAGCAAATGATCAATTTCAACTTGGGGATTTGACTTTTTTTCTGCCAATCTTGCTGCAGCTTGCATTGCTTCTTGGCTTTTCTTGGTCATTTTTTCGATGTCAGACATGATTACCTCTGTTACCACTGTGAGAATGAATTCAAAAATGTCAAAGCGCGATGTTTTAGCAAATGTAAATGTCCGCAGCACCTCTAAAAAAACTCCAAAAAGAGTGACTCAATCCATCAAAAAAGATGTCGTGAATCCTTCAGACTATTTAAAGTATCAAATGTTGAGCGCTTGCGAAGATTGTTCTCATTTTGATGAAGCTACAGAAAAGTGCACTTTGGGATCCTGGACCGTCCCCCACAGAAGAGCTCAACAAATGAAAGATTATGAGCTTTCAGGAAAAATAGCGTTTTGTCGATTGATTGAAATTGATTGAAACTCTTTTGAGTTCCGATGGTGAAACGCTAAGAGTTCTCTGGTGCTCGATGGAAATCGATTTAAAAATCCACTTCCTTTTCAAACGCGCTGACTCAAAACTCTGCCCTCAACAGCATGTTCAAAAGTTCAAATTCAATCGAGCCATGTAAATGCGATTTTCCTGAGAGGAATAATAAGACCCAACATCTTCGCCATAAGTTACAAAATCCAAATTAAAAATAGCAAATTTTGCAGAAAAACCGCCAGTGAAATAACCTTGATTCAAACCAACTCGATAAGAACCTTTCCACCATGATGCCACAGTCCAATCAAACTCAAAGCCAAGATGCAGGCCCTTCCGAGTGTTGAAAGCAGGATGCCCAATATCTCGCATATCCATGACACCTCTGCCGGACAGAAACCAAAATGAAGGATATTCCCATTTTGTGCCGACGTCGATCACACGAAATAATTTTTCCGGCGCACCCACCGAATCTTTATTAATTAGCTTCAGACTTTTGGAAAACCCCACTTCCCCGACATTTCGAACAACTAAACCAAAAGTTGGTTTTGCAAGTCGCAAAAGACTTAGCACTCCTTCGGAGGGAAGCTCTGGAGTGAGCAAAAATCCCAAATCACCATCCACTGTATAGCCTTCTTGCAAGTCTTCTTTTTTTATAATACTGGAATCCAAACCTAACTCAATAAAGTTAAGTGATTTTGAATAGTAACCACGGTTAACAAACTTACCTGTAAAGCCAACGGACATTCTGGATCGAGGAATCCAGTAAACGTCAGTTGCATAACCATATGCCAAGGTTGTATCGGCATAAATGGTTGTATTGACAGTCGGCCCCAACCCTTTGTTGATCATCATCTCAACTGAAACATCTGCGGGAATAAATCCGATTCCCCAATTTTCCGTAACAAAAACTCCAGCCACTGGGGCCGTTCGAACTGAATAGGCTTTTCCGTAGTTTTTCTCGATCACGGCAAGGATTGCTTTTTGTCTTTCGACTTCACTTGTTGTTACGGCTTGGGCTTCTGTAAGCTCCCTATAAAATTCAAGACTTTTGATTGTCGCTCCAAGTTCAGTAGACAAATTCAGCTCAGAGTCGTCCCGCTGTGCAAGCCCGGCAGGATTGTAAAAGAGAGCTGAATAATCGTTGGCCAAAGCCACAAAAGCATTGCCCATCCCCAAAGCTCGGGGAGCTTGATAGTGATGATGTATTGTCGTTGAAACTCCACCCACATCAGCTGCATGGCTATGAAAAGTAAAAAAGTTTAAACTGATGATCAGAAAAATGAAAAACACATGACTCACCTCCGTAGCTTATGCGTAAATAAAGGTGATGTTGAGGTGGATATTGACTAGACACTTGATGATTTATGTTTTTTTGACTTTTGTCTGGTTGCCAGCTTTAGCCGCACCGAAAGTAACCACTCAGTTGCCAGGACATACTTTCAAAGACAACGATCCGCTGAAATCTGGTCGCCAAAACGATTCAGTGATGACATCAGCAAAATCTGAAAGAGTCTGGGCCTTTTTTGTGCAATACTATGCGGGTACACCCTTAGAAAAAGATGAAACTTATAACAAATTTCATTACGGTGTTCAGGGATCATTTCGTCCCCTTGATTTGCGAGTCAGCATTCATGATAAAACGGCTGCGCTTTCAGCCTCAGTGCCAAATGCATTGTTATCTCCGATTCCTGTTTCCGAGAGCATAGAGCCTTTTTATCGCTGGGGAATTGATTGGTTTTTAAAAACCTCTGATGGTTTGGAATTCATGGCCAATACGAAAAGGCTTCAAGCCTTTGGATCTTTGGGTTTGAAAGACGTTGGCTTAGCGGATAGAAGATTTAGTTTAGAACTTGGACTTGGGCTAGGTCTGAATGGACTGACTTATCATGGTCTTATTGGAATTCATTTTTAAAAAATCGATATACGACATCTTTCAATTCTTCCAAAGTTCCTTCATTTTGAATCACTACGTTCGCTAGTTTTTCTTTTTCTTTTAAGAGCATCTGATTCTTCAAGCGCAATTCAATTTCTTCCTCGGACCATTGATTTCGACTTTTCATCCGTTCAATCTGTAATTGCTCTGAGCAGGAAACAACAACCACACAGTCAAATTGACCCGCTAAATTTTTTTCAAACAATAGGGGGACATCGTAGATAATGATTTCATGTCCTTTCTGAATGGCAAGGGCTTGAAGCTGCTGAACTCTGTTTTGAACATAGGGATGAACAATAGATTCAAGTTTCAACTTACAGGCTTCCTTCGAAAAAATTTTCTGTGCAAGATGTTTTCTGTGAATCTCACCGTCATCAGTTAAAATACCCGATCCAAAATAATCCACAATTTTTTGAAAACTTGGTGTTCCCTTTTGCAAAGCTTCATGGGCCAGGTCGTCAGCATTGATCACTGCTAGACCAAGATCCTGAAGAAATTTGGACACTGTGCTTTTGCCTGTGGCAATGCCACCCGTTAAACCAACCCACAGAAATTTTTTATTCTTACGAGGTCGGCTTTTCAAGTTTTGTTGTGCATTCATCAATTAAGGTCTCACTTTAACTGGGCTCGGCTTAACTAGTCTCATCTTAATGGTAAAAATGCCGAAGTAACTGATGTGGGACAACAAATTGAACCCTTTGGTAAATATTTACTTTTAGAACGCCTTGCCGCTGGTGGCATGGCTGAAGTGTATCTCGCAAAATCCTCTGGTGCAAATGGCGTCAGTAAGTTTCTTGCGATTAAACGCATTTTACCACAATTCACTGACCGAGCTGACTATGTTGAAATGTTCAAAGATGAAGCCAAAATTGCAATCAATCTGAACCATTCCAATGTTGTTTCTATCTACGACTTCGGGATCGAGAAAAAACAATTTTTTATCGTCATGGAATTTGTCGAAGGACGCAATCTTCGACAAGTCATCAACGAACTCAAAAAACACAGCATTCAATTTACCATAGAACAAATTGTTTTTATAATCAAAGAAGCTGCTGCTGGGCTGGATCATGCCCATCGCTGCATTGATGGGACTACGGGAAAACCCTTAAATATCATCCATCGCGATATGTCTCCTCAAAACATTATGGTCAGCTACGAAGGTGAAATCAAAGTTATAGATTTTGGTATTGCCAAAGCAGGAAATCAGCTGGAGGAAACAAAGCCCGGAGAGCTCAAAGGCAAATACGGCTACATGAGCCCAGAACAGGCCGAAGGAACTTCCATGGATATCCGCACAGATATTTTTTCTTTGGGAATTGTTCTGTGGGAATTATTAGCCCATGACCGCCTTTTCACTGCAAACAGTGAAGCGGCAATCATGCGCAAAGTGCGTGAATGTCAAATCCCCCCGATCCGAAAAATTAATCCATCTGTTCCTGTTGAACTTGAAAAAATTGTTCACAAAGCTTTGGCCAGAGATATCAATTTGCGATATCAAAATTCGGCGATGTTTCACCGCGATTTGAATCGTTTTTTGAATATGAAATATCCAGATTTTTCTCCACAAGATTTTAGTCAATTTATCAAAAGTACGTTCAAGTCTGTTTTTGCAGAAACCAAAAAAAAATTGGTTCAGTATTCTTCACTTCAAGCTCCTATTGACTTTGAAAAAACGACTGTTACACAAACAGTGACTCACACTTCTTCAAATTCACAAGTCAGTGGACCCTTGATGCACCAACCTACAATCGTGCAACAGCAATTTCAATTTCTACCACCTCCAGGATTGCCGCCCGATGGTTTTGAGGAAGGCGAAAACAACTCCATAGATTTTTCAAAAAGTGCTAAAATTGATCTGCGAAAACTGAGGGACGATTCAGGTATTCGCAATAAGGCAGCTGCTTTGACCCACAATACTGTCAGCAAAAGAATGGCAATTCAAAGAGCAGGAATGCCTTCCGAGGATATTCTGGTTTGGACAATGCGTGTGATGATTGCTTCGGCAATTGTGGTAGGAACTTATCTCGGTTACGATTATGTTCTGAAAACAGATGTGACGACCCTTGCAAAAAAACATTTGCCTCAAGAAATACTGACTTTGATTTGGCCGCCGCCAAAACCTATGGCTGTTGCACCACCTGAAAATACCGGTGAAGTTCATATCGCATCGTCTAGTCAGCACAAAGTCACAATCAATTCAAATCCAACAGGTGCAAGAATCTATATCAATGAACAAGACACGATGGCCATGACTCCCCATCAGTTGGAACTAGAATCGAATCAGTCCTTTGTTTTAAAACTTAAAAAAGATGGATTTCATGCTCAAGAGACTCGAATTCTCACTGATAAAAACCCAACATCACTGTCATTCAATTTAATTGCGATGGCAGAATCAGGCTTTATTTCAATTCAAGTCATCAATGGCGGGACTAATCCAGTCATTGAAGTCGACGGTGTTCGATTGTCTCAGCAGCCCCCTATTGAAAAGCTTGCAATCAATTCCAAAGTTCCTGTTCGAATCACTGCTAGAAACCCATTTACAAATCTTTCAGATGAAGTCACGGTGATGGTACAACCAAAAACAAAACAGTCCGTCCAATTGATCGTGGGTCGAAAGAAAAGATAAAATGGCCACTCATCTGACTATAAACCATCATCTTCTTGAGATGTCGCAACGAGGATTTGATAAAAAAGCCCTCAGATACGTAAAAAATAAAGCGTGGCAAAGTCTGACTTGGAAAGAATATCAACACCAAATTTATCTCTTAGCATCAGCCCTGATCAACGCTGGATTGAAACCAGGGGATACCGTAGGGATCTATTCAAATACAAGGTATGAATGGGCCCTTGCCGACTGGGCATGTTTATCCTTGAAATTGATCGTCGTTCCCATCTACCAAAATTCTTCAGTAGAAGAAGTTTCTTTTATTCTAAAAAACTGTAACGCCAAATTTGTTTTCTATGAAAATAAAATGCATTTGGATATTTTAAAAAAGGCGGCTCCAGATCTAGAAAGTCAGAATCGCTTTGTTGCATTTGATTCAAACTTTTCGCATTTTCATTTTTCGGGGGAAGTCAGTTTCACTGAAAATAAAGAAATCATTGAAGATCGACTTCAAAAGACTCAAATCGATGACATCGCAAGCATCGTCTATACATCAGGAACTTCTGGAACTCCAAAAGGAGTTGTTCTGACCCACAGGCAAATTATTTCGGAAGTCACCGAAGCTTTCGACTATGTTGGTGTCACTTCCGACGATTTGAGTCTAAGTATCTTACCCTATGCCCATGTGTTAGGGAGAATCGAACATTGGGGATCAATGAAAATTGGTTTTGAATTGGCCTTTGCAGAAAGCATTGATCGTATCCGGACAAACTTGATCGAAGTCAAGCCAACGATCATCGTAGCTGTTCCTCGTATTTTTGAAAAAATTTATATTGCAGTCACAACTCAACTCGCAGCAAATCCCTTAAAAAGTAAAATTTTTAGGTGGGCTATGAAAATCGGTGTCCAAGTCAGTCAACTCAAGCAAAGTCGCAAACCTATATCAATTTTGCTTTGGGCTGAATATCAGTTAGCGTATAAAGCCGCACTCTATAAATTACAAGAAGCCTTTGGTGGCCGCCTGCGCTTTGCAGTCACTGGCGGAGCACCCATTTCAAAGGATATCTGCGAATTCTTTCATGCTTGCGATGTCTTGATTCTTGAAGGTTACGGACTGACGGAAACCACTGCTGCCATCACAGTCAATGCACCATTCAGATATCGCTTCGGAACAGTGGGATTGCCGCTCCCCGATGTAAAGATAAAGATTGCTGAGGACGGCGAAATTTTAGTGAAAAGCGACAAAGTCATGAAAGAATATTATAATAATTCCCAAGCAAATAAGGACTCTTTTATTGACGGTTACTTTATGACCGGAGACATCGGAGAGATCTTATCTTCGGGTGAAATTAAAATAACAGATCGCAAAAAAGATCTCATTAAAACAGCTGGCGGCAAGTACGTCGCACCTCAAAAAATCGAAGGGCTTCTTTCTCTTCATCATCTTGTAGGGAGTGCTTTAATTCATGGGGATCAAAAAAAATATATTGTAGCTCTCATTTCTCTTAGTCGAATTGAAACAGAAAAGTGGGCTCGAGAAAAAAATATCAGCTTTGAAAGTTTTGAAAAATTAACTTCAGATAAAATGCTCATAGCCGAAATTAAACAGCATATCGTTCGAACGAATTCAAACTTAGCCAGCTACGAAACAATAAAAAAATATATGATCCTGCCTACAGAATTTACTGTAGACAGCGGAGAGCTAACACCATCATTGAAAGTGAAACGTAAATTGTGTGATCAGAAATATCGACAAGAAATACTTTCGCTCTATAGTTAAAATCCTAGGATCTTTTTAATCCATTTCATTTTTTTCTCCGTATAGGGCGGGTATCGCAAATCAAAATCAAACAATTTATGTTTAATCATAACAGATTTTTGATGACTAAACGCGAGTAGACTTTCGTATCCGTGATAATTCCCCATGCCGCTGGGCCCAACGCCTCCAAAGGGAAGATTCGAATTGCCCACATGAATGATGCAATCATTGATCACGCCACCTCCGAAACTTATTTTTTGAAGAAATGCCGACTGCTCTTTTTTACAACTGGAAAAAAAATAAGCCGATAAAGGCTTTGGCTTTTCCCTTAAGAGGTTGAATAAATCAGTCAACGAAGAAAATTTCATTACTGGAAGAATGGGTCCAAAAATTTCTTGCTTCATCACGGGATCATCCCATGTCACCTCTTTTAACAAAGTTGGATCAATATATCGATCTTTTGAGATTGTCTTGCCCCCATAAAAAACTTTCTCTGCAGCAATCAACTCGGCCAATCTTTCAAAATGTCTGTCATTGATAATACGTGCGAAACTTGTACTCAGTTCAGGCTGTGCTCCATAAAACTGAATTAATTTATCTTTAAATAGATTAAGGAATCGATCATAAATGTCCGAATGAACATAAACATAATCTGGTGCCACACATGTTTGACCAGCGTTAAAAAACTTTCCCCACGCAAGTTTTTGAACCGCGACATCCAGATCAGCTTTTTGAGTCACTATGGCCGGACTTTTCCCTCCAAGCTCCAGAACTGTAGGCACTAGATTTTCAGCTGCAGCTCGCTGCACTATTCTACCCACCTCGGTGCTTCCGGTGAAAAAGATGTGGTCAAAAGGAAGTTTTAAAAGCTCTGTTGTTTCACTGACCCCGCCTTCAATAACAGCAATATAGTCCGAAGAAAAAGTTTTTGAAACCAATTCAAAAATAAGCTTTGTTGTATGACTCGACACTTCAGAAGGTTTCATCATCACGCACTGACCCGCTGCGATTGCACCGACTAAAGGAGCAAAACACAGTTGAAATGGATAGTTCCAAGGGGAAATAATCAAACTGATTCCTCGAGGTTCTAAATAAATTTGGCTATCGGCAAATAGGAATGGCAATGGTGTGACCCGCTTGATTGGCTTTAACCAACTCTGAAGTTTGTTTTGAAAAAGCTTAATCTCGTCAATAACTACGCCGATCTCACTGGACAAAATTTCATGTTCGGGTTTTTTGAAATCCCTTTGTATAGCCGCGATTATCTGCTGCTGATTTTGGATAATCATTTTTTTTAGAATCGCCAATTGCTCAAGAC
>JBKCTJ010000250.1:0-13473 GCA_046318875.1 Pseudobdellovibrionaceae bacterium
TCTGTAAGAAGATTGCTCGAAAAAAAAGAGCTGCAAACAACAAAACATACAATCCTATGACTAAAGTAACTCGTGACTTCAACATCTAGGGGCTTTTTTCGTTCAAGTGAATCACTTGATGCGAGGCGATTTTTTTCAAAGTTAAATTTCGATGAGCTACTTTTTCAACCAGTTGTGGTCGAGTTAACTTTGTTAGCAAAACTTCATTTTTCCATTTCTTGTCTGTAAGAATTCGCTGTTGTTTTTCAAGTCTAAAAATAACATATCCAAGCCTTCGCTCTTCCATCTGAAGAAAAACGATCAGCAGCAGAGTCCCAATCATAAACAAGACACTCAGAAATGGTCCAAAAACAATCCGTTGATTCATTTAGTTTCTCACGCAGCATACGGCATCACTCCAAGACCTTTTGAAAAAATCTCAGCTTTGCACTTCGTGAACGAGGATTTTTGGCAACTTCCTCATCCGATGCGACGATGACTTTCTTAATAATATTTTGTCCCAGTTCGCTGGATTTGAAAACATTTTTTATGATTCGGTCCTCTAAAGAATGAAAACTCAGAACAGCCAACAGACCTTTGTCCTTAAGACAATCCATTACTTTCGGAAGTGATTTCTCTAGGCCATCCAGTTCAGAATTTACCACTAGGCGTAGAGCCATAAAATATTGAGTTGCTGGATGAAAACCTTTTTTCCGCCAACCATCAACTCGCTCAATCAGACTCGCGACTTCGCGGGTCGTTTCATAGTTCTTTATTTTACGATCATTCACGATGGCTCTTGTCACTCTGTAAGGACTTTTAACTTCGCCGTAATTTCTGAAAATTTGATTTAATTCCTCCTCACTCGATTCGTTCAAGACTCGAGCGGCGGAAAGCTCTTGATTTCGATTCATGCGCATATCAAGAGGACCATCATGAAGAAAACTAAATCCCCGACTACCATCATCAAGCTGCGGTGAACTGACACCTAAATCAAGCAAAGCAAAATCAAAACTATTTTTGTTTTGTTCTAAAAAAGACTCGTCGAAAAATGACTTATTTTGTAAATTTAATTTTCCGGCAGCGATATCGGCGCTGAATTGGCTTTGGGCATACTCGACAGCCTGCAGGTCTTGATCTAAACAAATTGCATTCATTTGTGGGTAAAGTTTTCTCAAATAACTGTAATGGCCACCCCTACCAAAGGTCCCATCAAAATAAATGATGTCTTGCTGCTTAAAGAAAAGCCAACACATAAACATTATTTCTTTAGTCATAATGGGAACATGAAGACCATTGAGCTGGACTTCAGTCTCGGCACGATTGTACAAAATATTAAATTCATCATCAAACACAAGGTTTCTATTCACAGTGATATGAAATTATTGAATTTTTTATTGAGCGTCAATCGGAGCGTGTTACTCTTAACTCTATGTGGATCCATTGCCCTAAATGTCATTTTCACCAACCCCGCGACAAGTATTGCGCGAGCTGTGGCATGGACATAGAAAATTATGTCGCTCCAAAACCAAGCACAGCGCAAAAATTAGCAGGAAATTTTGGGTTTCAAATTTTTTTAGTTGTTCTCGTTTTACTGATCGCCGGTTCATTTTTAATTTCACGAAGCGAAACCATCTTGAATACAATTGGAATGGGGTCCACAACAGCTTCGAAACTGTCGAAATCGAGCTCATCTCGATTCCAAGCCCGGCCGGAAGAAAGGAGTTTCGAGACTGATGCAACTCCTGAGCAGCAACAAACTCCAGCAGATCCAGCAGCCGTCGCCGGAGCAACAATCCCCACCATTCCAGACCAAGCATTGAACTCAGACACAAACGTCGTGGATGCAGATAAAAACATGACCGTGAGCATAGGAATTTTTGAAATGGCCCAAGAGGACATTCAGCAAGTCTACGAGACCAGTCGAAAAAACCAATTATTTATGCAATTCACTGACTTTTCTGCCGGCATGGCACCCCTTCAGCTTAAACGATGGGGCGAAAATAAAAACACAAAAACACTCTACACGGAAACCAAAACTATCGAACTCAATACACCCTTGGAAATTCGTTTTCTTGCCCAGCAAGACACTGCTTTTCCCCTTGGAATCATCATTGCCTTAAATCTGCGCGAATATCGAAACCTTTCTTATTTTGGAGATCTCGAACTGATTCGCCTCTGGAAAACAGGATCCGATACAAATCCTCAAGACGATAGGGTCAGCTTCCCCGCAGATATCGAAATGACAAAAGAAACTTCATTTTTCATTGGTGGAGTCATCCCTCATCAAAACCTGAAAATCGTTGAGGAGGCATTAAAGTCAATTGAAATATTTAAAGGAATTTCATCTCCTGAATTCAAAGCAAATATGACGGACATTTTAATCGTCTTTGAATTTGACCATAGTGCGCCACAAAAATAATTATCATATGAAGAACTTTGATCCCAAACCCATCTTCAGCTAGCGTAAAAACCGGTCTTATGACAGACGAGGAGAATTTTTTGAGCTCATTACAAATCAAGCCTTACCTTTCCGAAGAAAAAATCAAAGCGAAAGTTTTAGAAATTGGTCAACAAATCACAAAACAACTGGAAGGAAAACCTGTCACAGCAATTTGTGTTCTGAAAGGTTCATTTATCTTTTTTTCTGATTTAATTCGAAACATCGATTTGGATATTAGCTGCGAATTTTTCGGAGTGTCCAGTTATCAAGGCACTTCAACTTCAGGCGAAGTGAAAGTGACTCTCGATTTGACTAAACCCATCGAAAATCAGCACGTTCTTCTTGTTGAAGACATTGTGGATACGGGTTTGACAATGAATTATTTAAAAAATTCAATTCTTTCACGCAAACCTGCTTCACTGACAACCGTTGCTCTGCTTCACAAGCCAGAAGCATTGAAGGTTCCATGCGAACTTGATTTTGTCGGCTTTAAAATTACAAATGAATTTGTTGTAGGTTACGGTTTGGACTACGAAGGTTTCTATAGAAATCTTCCCTACATTGGCCAAGTTCAAAACTTTCAATAAAATACGGGATTCACTCAAAGAAAAAGGAAGTGAAAAAATGAAGCAATATCATGATCTGCTGAAGCTTGCTTTAGAAAACGGAAGTACCAAAAGTGATCGGACAGGCATTGGTACAAAAAGTTTTTTTGGTCATCAAATGCGCTTTAATTTGCAAGAGGGATTTCCCCTTCTCACGACGAAAAAACTATACACTCGTGCAATTTTTCACGAACTTCTTTGGTTTTTAAAGGGAGATACAAATATTCGCTACCTCCAAGAAAACAAAGTCACCATTTGGGACGAGTGGGCAGATGCCGAAGGAAATCTAGGACCTGTTTACGGAAAACAATGGCGTTCATGGCAAACTCCTAGCGGTGAAACCATCGATCAAATTTCAAATGTCATTGAACAAATAAAAACGAATCCTCACTCAAGAAGACATTTGGTTGTTGCCTTCAACCCTTCGGACGTCAACAAGATGGCACTGCCACCATGCCATGCTTTTTTTCAATTTTACGTGAACAACGGACAGCTTTCTTGCCAGCTCTATCAACGAAGCGCAGATATTTTTTTAGGAGTTCCATTCAATATCGCCAGCTATGCCCTGCTCACTCATATGGTGGCTCAAGTTTGCGGACTTGTTCCCTTCGAATTTATTCACACTCTTGGTGATGCACATCTTTACTTAAACCATGTGGAACAAGCCAAAGAACAATTGACTCGGGAACCTAAACCATTGCCAACTTTAATATTAAATCAGCAGATCAAAAATATTTTTGATTTCCAATTCGAAGATATTCAAGTTCTAGGGTACGACTCTCATCCTGCCATCAAAGCGGAGATTGCAGTTTGATTCTGACTCATATCGTGGCCATGTCAAAAAATCGAGTCATTGGAAATGCCGGAACACTTCCCTGGCATATTCCCGAAGACTTAAAATTTTTTCGTGATAAAACTAAAAATCATATCATGATCATGGGTCGCAAGACCTTTGAGTCTTTACCCAAAGTTCTGCCTTCAAGATTCCATATCATTGTGAGTCGTAACCTCACCAAGACAGATCATCCTGATGTCATGTATGTGACCTCCATAGACGCCGCTATCCAGGCCGCTAAGAATTTGTTAGCCGCTTCAAAGAATACCTGGGGAAACGAAGTCTTTGTTATTGGTGGAGGTGATATCTTCAGGCAGACCCTGTCTCAAATTGATAAAATCTATCTAACTCAAATTGACAAAGACATCGATGGCGATACTTTCTATCCCACAATCGATGAACGCCAGTTTTTTATTGTCGAAGAAAAGACAGGAACGCCTGTGCCTTCTGAAAATCGGAAAGAAGATCGACAGTATCTGAATTTTTCATTCTTAACTTATCTCAAACGAAAATAATGACCTACCGTCGAACTTATGAATATTCATTTCTTTAAATAATGTCCGATAGGGCTAAGTATGATGAACATTATCGATTCAGATCCTAAAAAAAGGTTCGCAACACTGGAAATCATTACCCTAGAAGTCTACGGACAAATGGGAGAGCATGTTGCCAAAATGAAAAACTTATCCAAATCAGGAGCCTTTCTGGAAGTAGTCAAAGGCCAATTTTCTCCTGAAAAAGGTGATTTGATACGAATGAGAATCAGTCTTTCTTCAATCCAAAAAACACATCAAGTCGATGCTGAAGTTGTTTGGACCCAGGAAAAAAAATTCGGAGTTACCTTTGTTCGCAAAGAAGAGCTTGTGGAAAAAATGCTTTCTAGGTCTATTTTAGCAAATTTCTAATTCTTAAAAATCAAAAGGCAACGGCCAAAATTTTTTGATTTTTTCGACACTCATAAACTTTACTAATTTATTCGATTACATTGACTGTTCGCATCCTGCCCAAAGGTCGAGTCTACGTCACATTACTTTGGTTCGATATTGGATTTGTCGAACTGAATGTTAGCCTATCCGAAGAATATATAAAGTTTCCAAGGAGGGAATTTGAGCCATCATCAATCATATTGGTCTTCATTGCTTTTTTCACGTCGAGTCTTGTCCTTCATTCTGGCAATCATATGTCTTTCTGTTCACTCGGTCAGTCGTTCAACACAATTGTCAGAAAAATTGTATTGGATGAAATTATCTGCCAAAGACAAATTTGAAAGAACTGTTCTTTCTGAAATGGGCGTTGCCATTGACTGGATGGACGAAGAATCTGTCATCACTATCGGGCACGCAGATCTTTTGTTAAAAATGCAAAAAGAAAACAAAGTCATTTCATTCTACGAAATCAATCCAGCGCGCGATTTTCCTGTGCAAGATAGCAATTATCACAACTATGACGAACTGACAAAAGCACTCATACAAATGCATCTGAACAACCCAGACATCACGGCACTGGATTCCATCGGCCAAACTGTCGAAGGCAGAGACATTTGGAGAATGCGTGTTTCTGGTAATTTACCAGAGGCTTCCAATCTGCCAGCAGTTCTGTTTGTAGGTGGTCATCACGCTCGCGAACACTTATCTGTTGAAGTTCCTTTAAATGCGATCTTATATCTTTTGAATGAGTACCGAAATGGAAATGAAAAAATCGTCAACTTGATTAATTCCAGAGATCTTCATTTCATTCCTGCTTTGAATGCTGATGGACTTGAATACGATGTCGCTTCTGGCAGTTACAAGACTTGGAGAAAAAACCGCAGACCAAATTCAAATGGTACCTTCGGAGTTGATCTGAACAGAAACTATGGGTTTGGTTGGGGAACTGGTGGTTCAAGCAAATCACCAAACGATGATACTTACATGGGACCCTCAGCATTTAGCGAACCCGAAACACAAGCAATTCGAGATTATGTCAAGACAAACACCAATATAACAACTCTTCTTTCTTTCCATACCTTTTCAGAATTGATTCTTTACCCATGGGGCGGAAAAAGCGAAGGTATAGCAAATTCACAAGATCGCGCAGTTTTCGAGAAAATGGCTCAGACAATGGCAAAGTGGAATAACTATAAGCCGATGCAAGCATCTGGCTTATACATCGCAAGTGGAGATACTTGTGACTGGGCATACGGCGAGTTGAAAATTTTCTGTTTTACTTTCGAACTCGATCCGAAACAATCATGGGGCTCCGCCGGTTTTTATCCGGGTGATGAAGTTATTCCTCAAGTTGTCACAAAAAACTTAAATCCGATTCTGTATTTAATTGAAAATGCAGGAAATCCTTACGGCGTTCTATCTTATTAATTCATAATTTTACACCCACGGCTCCACATCACGATTTGGTTGAACTTTCAAAGCTCAAAGCGTTCAACCAAATCAGTTTTCCCGGCCACTCATCCACTGAATTCACCGCAGAACCAAGACAAAAGTTCAGAGTCTTCAGCACTCTCAAACTTAAACATTTTATTTTTTCAAAATCCCTCGATGATAGAAGTTGTGAAGTGTCGTCATTAAAGGGGAATTCAATGAAATTTGTTCTCGTGCTAATTACTGCTTTGTCTCTTTGTCCAAATGGATTTGCACAAGTTGGCAATGCGCCGGCTATGCAAATGAGTGCACCCTCAAAAGGTTTTGCAACCCGTGGAATTCGAGTGTCATTGATTCGCCCCACATCATGGGCAACTCAAAGCAAACTTTTCTTTGCCGGACAAGAAACACAAA
Source organism: Pseudobdellovibrionaceae bacterium (assembly GCA_046318875.1). Classification (GTDB taxonomy): domain Bacteria; phylum Bdellovibrionota; class Bdellovibrionia; order Bdellovibrionales; family Bdellovibrionaceae; genus JBKCTJ01. The sequence goes on from JBKCTJ010000250.1 coordinate 6,634, forward strand.
GTCCCGAAGTGAAGGTCTCAGACGTTTACGGAGCCGCACTGGGATATGCTTTTCTGCCTGCCAATCAATTTGGCTTTACAACGAACGCGGCTTTCATAGAAGCTAAAACCGAGCAAGAGAGCATTCAGCTCGCACGAATAGATGCAAACCTAGCATATAGTTTAGGTGACTCGTTCAGCATAAAAACCGGAATTAACCTGAGTCACATTGCAAAATCTGGAGCCCGCAACGACAACATAAACTGGACGCCATCCCTAGCGTATCAAGCGGGATTAGGCTTACAGCTTACAAAAAACATTGGCCTCGATGTAATGCACACTGTGATGAAACAAAAAGGGGAGTATTCCTTTAAACAAAGCGCCTCAGCACCAATATCGAAAGCAGAAATCGAAGTTCAAGAATCTGGGCTAGAAGTCGCTCTTCACGCGACGTTCTAACACACAAAAAGGCCTATCTTTTTTTGATTACTAAACTTCTGGTTCTTCATCAAATCCAAATATCCCCTCTGATTCAAAAATTGAGAGAGCCACCATTTTGCTGTCGAATTTTTATACGATCACGAGCAAAGTTTGGAATCTCCTTCGCCACAGAACTTTCAACACCACTAACTAGTTGAATTTTCAAGGCGTCTGCTGGCATTAGGTTTGTAACATTGGGTTGTTAAGGAAAACCCTATGAAACAAAACAGCTTGAAAATCCTAATGATGATTACCCTCACAGCTTTCTCTGTGACAAGTTGTAATGACGTTCAATTTGCAAAAAATCCTGAATTGAATTGTCAGTCCTCAGGACAAAACTGCGTCACTGGAGATGGATTTGATACATTCTCCTATCAAGTAAAAGTCGGATTCAAAAAACTCGATATTCTTTTCGTAAACGACAATTCAGCTTCAATGTCCTATGAGCAAGCAAGACTCGCTTCAAGATTTCAAAATTTTATCGAAGAACTGGATTCAAAAGGTTATGACTATCGTATTGCCATGACTACCACTGATATTTCCGGGACTGACAACCCCGCAAGAAGTGTCAACCAAAACGGAGCCCTTCAAGATGGCAAATTAATCACTTTTGGTAACGGTCAAACATACCTAACTCCTCAATCAGGTTCTCAAGGTGATCGAGTGACATGGTTCAACAGTGCCATCAACAGACCCGAAACTCTTGCCTGCGAGCAGTTCATTACCAACTGGGTAAATTCCGGAAAATCGATTCAAACATCAGATTATTCAAATCAATATTACACAAATTGTCCTTCAGGCGACGAACGCGGTTTATTCGCTGCAAGTCTCTCAATTAAAAATGCCCCTTTCGCCAGGGCTGATGGCCATCTTGCCATCATTATTCTCTCCGATGAAGATGTTCGCAGCCAACTCTATCCACCCTATTCAAACAATGGTTTAGCATTAGCTGGAGAAGATCAACCCGAATATGTCATCTCCACATTCAATTCCATTTTTAGTACACTAAAATCTCTGGCGATTCATTCAATCATTACCGCAAAAGCCTCTTGTCTGGCAGAGCAGAACACTCAGACCGCAGGATTAGTGAAAGGCAGCTACGGCTACAAATATGCAGAAGCTTCTCAAATGACAAAAGGTGGTCAAATTATTGATATCTGTAATTCAAATTACACGACTCAGCTCGGCGCCATTGAAGACGCCATTGCTGAAGAACTTAAAATCGTGAATTTATACTGCGCAAATGCCACGGAAATTAAAATCAATGGACAACTGGTCAATAGCCCTCAGTTAAGCGGGGCTAGCCTGACTCTGCCTCAAACATTAACTTCCGGTACGCAAATCACTTTAAGCTATAAATGCCCTTCACTTTAAATGAAGAGCTTATTCGTCCTTCACTCAAAGTGATCTTTCATCTAAGCGATTTTTTTAATTTGCTCTAACTTAGACCTCATTGAAACATTTTCTTTTTTAATTGTTTGCATTTCTCTTCGCAACAAACCTAATTCATCTCTCAATTTCACCTCATGATTCCTTAAAGTCTGGCTTTCATCCGAAAGATGCTGATTTTCATTGGAGAGCTTTTCGACTCTTTTTTTCAAGCTCGTTATCTCTTGATTAATTTGCTTTATAAAGATCTCGGAACTCAATTTTTTGGGATCAATTTCTAACGGAGTTTCAACTTCAGAAGATTCTATTTTTTTAGGCGTTTCTTCCACGACTGGTTTCGCAACAGTCACATTTCTATCATTTGCTAAAGGCGCCTCTGAAGGTGCACCAACTTCAACAATCGAACTGACCTGCTCAGTTCGATTGGAAAACGCTTCCTCTATTTCTTTCTGCGCTATAATTTCTTCGATTTGATTTGGGATAAAAAGTTCTTCGTCCACTTTGACAAGCTGAAGCGTGCCCCTCGAGAACAGAGCTCTCGCTTCTTCAACAATCTTTATTTGGCAAGTGAAGCGATTAGCGGGTGTTGGTTTCACTTCAGACTGAGTCATTTCTATTTTTTTGATCAAAGTGGGAGAGAGTTGGCTCAAAGCAGATTTCATTAACTCTGGCTGATACTCATAATATGCCACTGCCAAAGTTAAAGGTTGTACTCTTGTGAATATTTCTGAAAGATATTGAGGATTCCATTTGGTTAAGCGGTCGAATGTCAGAACTCTTTTTCGCAATTCAGCTTCCCAAATAATACTTTCTTCCCTGATAAGGTTCAAAAACTGTTCTCGCTTCTGGGAATGAGATCCCTCAAGCAGCTGAAGAAGTTGAGCAAATCCATTTTTCTTTCGATAGCGATCTAACATCGACATAAACAAACTCCATAGAAGTCAACCATATACCTATCCAATCAAATATCCTTCCACTTATCGGCGAAAAATAAAAAATCTATCTATGCCATTTATCAATAAATTTATTTTTAACGTATCATTTTGGGACAAAAAGTAAAAATTCTACGAAAATTTCCCAGATTGGGTTTTTATACTGACGCTAAGTAAGGTGCAAATCGTAGAACTCTCATTTTAAACTTCTCGATATGATTCAATGTTCAACCCTAAATGGTTAAGTTATAGGAATGGTCTGATTATGTAGAATGTCGTCTGATTATTTTGTTGCAACTCGTTTTAATTTCTTAGAATCTTTTGTCCATGTATAGTTTGACATCTTTTTTCCCTGTGATTGTTTTTGTCTTATCTCTCGCTCTAGTTGAAGTTGTAAACGGGCAAGCCACAGTTAGAACGGATCAAGCACAAGTAATCAAAGTCATCTCTCAAAATGAAATTTTAGTTCGTCCAATTTCGCAAAAAAAAAGTGAGCTCTGGAATTTAAATGACACTGCTATAGTTCGAAGTTCATACCCAGGCTCCTTTGATGAAACCATTGCTGTTTTCACGGTAAAAGAAATCAAGATTAAGCCAATCCTGTTAAATATTGAAGAAACTGATATCCCTAAAAAAAAGGAAAAGAGATTAAGAAAGAGTCTCCTCAAAGAATATCAAACAGAAGATATTCACTACGTTTTAGAGGTTAAATATTTGTCTCGTAAATATTTGATTCAACCTTACGATTTGGTAACTCGAGTTTTCTTGGAAAACTATGAAACAAATTACATAGCAACTACTGATTTGATTGTCCGAAAATCTGATCAAAATGTTTCATCCAGATACCGCCTTCTTTTAACTCAGGGACAGAACATTGAAACTGCCGAAACACTTTGGCAAAAGGAATCCCTCCTTTTTTGGTACGGGTTATACTATTATGGTCTTACAGACAGGATTTCACTTGGCACCTTATTACCGGGATATTTTGTTCAAAGCCCAAATCTCTCACTCAAGACGAAAATTCATAATGGTTCAAATAACCTGGTTGCCATGGGCTTAACTGCTGTCAAATTGCCGAATCAACCTGTCACAACTTTAAATTTCAATTTCATGTGGGATGCGATTAATTCAGACTCAAACATCTCGCATACATTTTTATCTTTTGCTTTTCGAAGATATCAAGAAGCAGACGATCGGACTTATATCAAAGCCTTCGGAAATACCACTCTTCAAACTGGGCATGAATTCTTACTCTCTAATTGGTCAAGAATCTTAATCGGACCTAACTTTAATGTCGAAAACAAGACAATCGGGGGTTATCTTGCATGGGTCAAAATGTGGGACAGATTCCATCTCCAAGTCAGTTTAAATTCAACTAACATTCAATCAGTGAAACTCAGCGATGAAGACGGCTATTACCCCGTTATCGACGCCTATTGGCGTTTTTAGAAACTTGAATTGCGAGTGTCTATTCGCTCTAGCTCAAGCCTGTTACTGATCATAAACAGGAACAGTTTACTTTTTATACTTCATTAGCTCATCCATCTTAAACAAAGCCATAAGTTTTAAATTATTTCGTTTAAAAAGTTCCTGTGTATTTTCACCACGATCTATGACACATATCACATTCTCAACAATTGCTCCTGAGCTTCTCAATTCGTTAACACTTTCAAAAACCTGCCCGCCTGTGGTAATCACATCTTCAACAACCAAAACATTTTTTGATTTTACGATCGCTCCCTCAGAAATTAAACAGGTACCGTATTCTTTGGCTTTCTTCCTTATAAATGAAATTGGTTTATTTGACTGTAACGACAGAGCTGTAGCTAAAGGCACTCCACCTAATTCCAAACCTGCCAAGACATCGTATTCCGGCAGACCTAATTCTAACCAACACAAAATGATTTCTTTAAGCAATTGGGGATGAGATTCAAATTGGTATTTATCAAAGTAAAATGAGGACCTCTGCCCCGATCTAAGCTTAAAATCACCTTCTCTAAAACTGACATCAAAAAGTTTTTTTGCTAGCTGCTCTTTCATTCATTCTCCATTTGTCGGACCAGATGTAGCGATACAATAAGAGCCAAATTTTGTTTTTTGAACTGATTTCTTAATTTTTAGGGAAGTATTTTTTACAATATGAAAGGAGGCTACTTGGTTTTGGTATATTAAATGCAAACAAGACCACAGTCTGAAGAAAGGCATAGACAGTCAAACCAATATGAAAAGTAAAAAAAATCGAGATCTCAGTATAACAAGTATTTTCATGGTGTTAAGTTTACTCACACTCATCGTCTTGTTATTACTAAACTGGAGTCCTTTCTCCCCCACTCTGCAATGGCTAGAAATGGCAACGAGATAGAGCAAGAAGATTTGGAAATTTCCAATTAGAAAATTGAATCATCTTTCACTCTTTGAATACTTTTAAATTTAACTTTGATACGATATACGTTTTGACAAATATTCTAAAGATGATCTCGTCTAAGTTTTTGTTTTCGCAAAGCCCACTGTTCCAATGCATATTTGCGGAGATCCTCATGGCTATCAAACTCATCAACAATCTCCACACCAAGTAAAGTTTCAATGGCATCTTCTAAGGTAACTAAACCTGTAACAACACCATATTCATCTGATGCCAAAGCTAGATGTTCTTTATGTTTGATAAAAAAATCTAGAACCTGGGAAACCGTCAGCCTCTCGGAAACAGTTGAGATAGGAGTTAGCAATTCCGAGACTTTTTTATGCTCACCCTCATAAGACAAAGCATCCAAAATCTTATAACGATGCGTCATGCCTATGATATTATCCAAACTACCTTTGTAAACCGGAACTCTAGAAAATCGGATAGGACGATACTTATCCGAAACTTCCTCCACAGTTTCCTCTGCTTCAATCGCAAAAAAAACCGATCTTGGAGTCATGACATCAGAAACAAAAATCTTATCAAGCATCAGTAAGTTTTTGATAATCAGAGATTCCTTACTCTTAATTGAACCTCCCTCAACTCCAATTTCAGCAGTCTCAATCATTTCTTCCCTGCTGACTTCAGGATGATCAGTTTCTACAACAAGTTTTCTTCGGACTAACTGAGATAAAAGAACAAACGGAATGGTTATCAAAATCATGAATTGAATTAAATAAGCGGTAAGTGGCGCAAGCTCTTTCCAATGTGTTGAGCCCATGGCCTTAGGGAGTATTTCAGAAAAAATCAAAATACAAATAGTCAGAATCACAACCATCAAAGTAACGGCACTATCTCCAAATTGTTTTTGCACAAGAAAGGCCAAATAGGCAGACCCTAATGTATTCACTGCAGTATTCACTGTGAGAATAGCAGCCAATGGTCGCTCAGGAGCTTCTAGCTGCGCGGCAAGCAACTTACCATAAGACTTACCTTTTTTTACAGCAACACTAGCAAAAGCTGGATTTACAGATAAAAATACAGCCTCTAAAAGGGAACAGGTAAAGGAACCAGCTAAGATAAACAAAAAAACAATCAGAACAATTACCACAACAACAATCTCAAATTGAACGACTTAAACATCAACATATTTCTTATCCAACAAAGCTTCTGATATTGAAAAGTTTAGAGAACTGAGCACCTCTGATTGTCCCAACCATTTTCTGCAAAAAAAATGGCCAGCTTTTTAACGGCTGACCATTTAAGAAAATAAGTGCTGGCATCGTGCTACTCTCCCACACGGTCACCCGTGCAATACCATCGCCGCAAGAGGGCTTAACTTCTGAGTTCGGAATGGGATCAGGTGGAACCCCTCTGCTAAAAACACCAGCAAAAAATTAGTGTTTATATTAAAGGAACTAGCGCTCTCTCGAGCGCATGAATAGAATTTCAGTATCAATTGATTTTTAGCGATTAATGGTTAGTCCATGTATTTCAAATTTGGGACGTCTAATGACATCCACTTATTATTATAAAAATAAAAAAGCCGCACGATCTATTAGTACCGGTTAGCTGAACAGGTCGCCCTGCTTACACTTTCGGCCTATCAACCTCGTAGTCTCCGAGGAATCTTTAGGGGGCTTTCGCCCCAGAGAGATAT
>JBKCTJ010000251.1:0-7107 GCA_046318875.1 Pseudobdellovibrionaceae bacterium
TAAATTCGCTTTGCGAATGGATACCTGGTACTTGAAAGCCGCAAAAATTTCAACATCTTCTTCAAGTTTAGCAGATCGCCTTAAACCAGCAGTATCAATCAACACCTAATGATTGTCGTCGCGAATAAAAGCCGTATCTACGGAGTCAACCGTCGTGCCAGCGACATCACTGACTAACATCCGCGAAGTTCCTAGGATCCGATTGCACAAAGAGCTTTTGCCGACGTTAGGTTTTCCAACAATTGCAATAGTCATTGGTTTAACTTCGGGATCTTCAATGCGCACTGGAATTTTTCCCGTGATCCATTCCAGAACATCTCCGACTCCCCGGCGCTGTTCAAAAGAAGCAGCAATCAAATCGACACCAAACTCGTAAAAATCAACTTTCGCCATTTCTTCTTCGTGCACTTTATCCACTTTATTGATCACAATCAAAAAGGGCTTTCCCGTCTGCTGAGCAATGCGGATGATATCTCGATCTTCAGGAATTAGACCTGACCTTCCGTCCATAACGGCGACGACCAAATCAACAGTGTCCAAAAAATCCTTCACAGTTTCTTTGATCAATTGCGAGAAAAAATCTTTGGATTCTGTAATTCCGCCTGTATCAATTAAGTCAAATTCTTTACCCCAAACATTCACAGGCTCAATGATGATGTCACGAGTAACCCCAGGTTGATTTTTAACCACGGATTTTCTGGTATCAGTTAAAATATTAAACAGAGTGGATTTACCCACATTGGGTCGACCGATGATTGCAACTTTTTTCAGATCAAGAGACGACATATTTTAAATCTTTCAACATAAGGTTGTTTTCGTACCAATTTTCTTTAACGATGACATTTGTCTGCATGAAGACTTTGCGCTGAACAAATTCTTCAATATCTTTGCGCGAAAGCATTCCGATTTGCTTAATGGTTTCTCCACCCTTGCCGATGACAATCTTTTTATGAGAATCCTTACCGACAATGATAGTGAATTCTAAATTCAATTGTTTTGGATTGTTTTCATCAAACTTATGTGTTTCAACGGCTAATTGATAAGGAATTTCCTGATGTAAAACTTCGAAGCATTTCTCACGAACAATTTCGGCACAGATGTCTCGGGTCATTTCTGTTGTTAGATCGTCTTCGCCAAAAAGCAAACTTTCACTCTCTGGGAGACAATTTAATAGCAATCTTAAAAATTGTTGTTTGGATTCACGAGAATAATAAACACTTTTTTTATCTTTTTCAGTGCTCATCAAAAACTCGACCACTTCATCTTTCATTTCAATTTTACTTTTCATATTTTCGCTATCAGCTCCGACTGGAATAAAATACCCGCCGTGATGCTGAAAATCGCCAAGAAGGTAAATGCTGCCCTTTTGTTCTGACAACAAATCCATCAAAACCTTGATGCGTTTAAAATGTTTTGGATTTTCCGTCTTCGTGAGGATGAAAACCTTTTTAGTCTTTTTAGTTGCTACGAGTTTCAAGACATTCAACAAATCATCTTTATTTTCACAATCCACGTTTAAAGTGACCAGCATCATATCTGAATTTTTCATAATATCTGCAGCTTCTTTTTCAAGGAACTGATTTAAACCTTTTTCAGCTTTGACAAAGCCCGGAGCATCAACGAAGACGATTTGGCCTATGGCATTTTTGTTTTCATAAACTGTTTGAATTCCGTGTATTCGGCGGCGAGTGGTCTGAGGCTTCGGTGTGACAATTGAAATTTTAGATTCAATTAAAAAGTTCATTAAAGTGCTCTTACCCGCATTCGGTAAACCCACGATGCCGACATATCCAGTTTTCATAGTTTTACTTTGCATAGTTTTACTTTTCATAGTCCTACCTTCTTAAGTGCATTTTTAGCGGCGTCTTGTTCAGCTTGCTTGCGATTTTTTCCGACACCGATTGCTTGGGATTCACCTTGCACGAAGACTTCGACTTCAGTTTGATCTGATTCAATCTTTCGTAATTGGTAAACAGGGGTTGTTTGATATTTTTTTTGAACTGTTTCTTGAAATTGCGTTTTAAAATCCAAGTCAAATTTTTCAAAATGTTGAATTTTTTTAATATCTTCTTGAAAGATATCCAGAATGAATTTTTTAAGAACTTCAAATCCTTGATCCAAATAAATGACGGCCAGCAGGGCTTCAAAAGTCGAAGCCAATAATCTTGGGTTCTTGGCACCCAGAGATTTTAACTCCCCAACACCCAATCTGATTTGCTGATCAAGTTTTAAGAGAATGGCCCGCTCACACAGTGATTTTTCGTTGATTAAATGAGCTCGCATCTTTGAAAGCTCACCTTCCGATTTCTCTGGATAGGTTTGGAAGAGCTCAAAAGAAATTGCCATATTCACCAGAGAGTCCCCTAGAAACTCCAAACGTTCATTGTCGAAAACTGATTTTTCATTTGCGTAGCTTTTATGGGTCATGGCTTGGGATAAAAGATCTTTTTGGGTGATCGCAATTTGATAAGCTTCACTCATTAAGGTTTCGAGTTCTTTGTGTTCACCGAGTTGAACCAGAATTTTTCCCTTTGAATTTGAAATATTATGTTTCATGTCAGTCATTTAAAAGCCCGAACAGTTGAACTTCGCCACGGGCGTTGATTTCAGACGTTGAGATCTTTACTCGCAGCTCTTCGTGCTGATGAGGGATATCCGTGGGTACAAAAATATTCCAATTGTTACGAGACAAAAAAGCTGTTCTGCCCTGTTTATCTTTTTTATGAAGCATCAGACACTGAAGGGTTTTTCCGATTTGAGCATTGGCTGCTTCGTTCATTCGATGAAGGCTCAGGTCCCGCAATCTCCCGGCACGACGAGATTTATGATTCGCATCAGTATCCTGGCCGATTTTCGTAGCGCGTGTCCCAGGACGATGACTGTAAGGAAATACATGTATTTTTGTCCAAGGCAAATTTGAAAGCGTTAAATAAGTGTCTTCAAAGTCTTCATGAGATTCGCTGGGAAATCCCACAATGACATCCATCCCGACATAGACATCAGAAACTTTTTTAGCAATTTGATTGAGCGCAGACATGACTTCCTTTTGGGAATAATTTCTGCGCATTTGCTGAAGGACCTGAGTATTCGCACTTTGTATGCTCATATGAAAATGAGGTGCAAGTCGAGGGTCTTGATAAAGATCTAAAAGTCTTTCGGAAACTTCGACAGGCTCTAATGATGAGATTCGAAACCGAGGCATCTTGGTCAGCTTTAAAAGAGATTCGATTAAATCTTCAAGCTTGAGGCTCTGACCTCGAACTGTATCTTCGTAATCACCAATATGAATCCCGGTTAAAACCACTTCACGAAAATTTTGAGAGTAAAGATCATTCACTCTTTGCACCAGTGACTGAATACTGAGGCTTCTTGATTTTCCACGAGCAAAAGGAATCACACAATAAGAACAAAAAGAATTACATCCATCCTGAATTTTTAGAAAAATTCGGGAGTGGCTCTCTTCGATACCGCCGCCTTCTTCCAAGTCTTCTTTTTTAAAAATATTTTGTTTAAAAACTTTGGAAGTTAATTTTCCATTGTACAAATCTTGAATCAAAAATGGCAGTTGTGATTTATGCGAATTTGCGACAATTAAGTCGACACTCGGCAAGCTCTCAAACAAATCTGTATCCACTTGGGCAGCACACCCAGTGACCACAATTTTCGCAAAGGGCGATCCCGATTTGATTTTTCGAATCAACCTGACAGCTTCTTTGGAAGCTTCGGCAGTGACGGCACAAGTGTTGAGAACATGAACCAGGGACTCGGGTTTTTTAGATTGATCCCGCTTCATCCCCTGCTGATTTAAATTTTTCTGAATCAGACCTGTATCGTAGGTATTCACTTTGCATCCAAAAGTATGGGTCTGGTAGCTGATTGGAGTTAAACCCTGAGTTGGTAATTGGACTTGGCTCAAGTTCTGATCCATCCGCCACCCATTAACAATTGGTTTTTATAAAATACCGCGGCTTGACCTGGAGTCACTGCTCGTTGAGGTTCTAAAAAATCCAGAGTGATTTGATCTTTGACCTTCATCACTCGAGCTTTCGCCGGCTTATGCTGGTATCTGATTTTGACATCTAAAACATCACCATCTTGAATTTCAGAGAGCTCTCGAACTTCAAACACCTTCACTTTTGAAGAGAAAATATATTTTTCATCTCCAACCCAAACTGTATTAGTCTGGACATCAATGCGGATCACAAACAATTTTTCGTGGTGGTCCATGTTCAACCCACGACTTTGACCGTAGGTAAAGTGGTGAATGCCTTCATGGCTGGACATGATTTCCCCTGAAGGATATCTTTTGATCAGACCCTTTTTTTTCGCCAAAACCGCCGGATCGACGTGTTCTTCGATAAACCGATCATACCCCTTGTTGCCGACAAAACAAATCCCTTGAGAATCTTTTTTCTTCGCAACGCTGAGCCCTTTTTCTTCGGCTATTTTTCGAACTTCAGGTTTTTTTAAATGACCGATGGGAAAAAGCAACTTGGGAATAATGGCTTGATCAATGGTAAATAAAAAGTATGTTTGATCTTTCCAGTCATCGACGGAAGTTTTGATCATATGCTTGTCATTTTCTTCCACAACTTGAGCGTAATGTCCTGTTGCTAAGAAATCACATTCAAGCTCTTTCATTTTCTGTATCAAGTGATCAAACTTTAAATAGGTATTACAGTTAACACAAGGTAAAGGAGTTTGTCCCAACATGTATTCTGCAATAAAGGGATCAATCACATTGGCTTTGAATTTAGCTTCGCAATTTAAAACGTAAAATGGAATACCAATTCGATCAGCCACACTTCTGGCATCATCCACATCAATGGATGAACAACAAGTGCCATTCCCCTCTTCGATATCACAAGAAGAATAATCCCACACTTGCATGGTGGCACCGATCACATCATATCCCTGATCTTTCAACAGACTTGCAGCTACAGAGGAATCAACTCCTCCGCTCATGGCAACGAGAACTCGTGGTTTGCGATGGGGGACTTGGGTCATGGATGCAACTCCGTTGTTTTTTCATATGACGAGTGAATCGATGGATTTAAAGATCGCAAATACGCAACTGTTTCAATCAAGGTTTCAACTAAATGGTCTAATTCATGCTGTGTATTGCCCCAGCCAAAGGAAATACGCAAACTCCTTTGTGCTTGAGCGCGACTTAACCCCAAGGCCAACAAGGAAGGACTCGGTTCTGGATTCCCGGAACTACAAGCAGCCCCAGTGCTGACTGCAACTCCCTTCATATCTAAACTCATGAGCAAAGTTTCTCCGTCAATTCCATCAATGACTAAACTAGAAGTGTTTGGAAGGCGATCTGATTCGACGGCATTGATTTGAACTCCAGAAATTCGGCTTTTGATTTGAGACTCAAATTCATCTCGGAGAAATCTCGTTTGATTTGCCCGCTTCGCAGTTTCAGGTAAAAAGGGAATAACAGCTTTCAAACTTGCTATTCCCAAAATATTTTCCGTTCCTGCTCGCCGAGAGCGTTCTTGTCCGCCTCCTGGAATTAAACTTTGAAAAGGCACACCTTTTCGAACGTATAAAAATCCACAACCCTTTAAAGCATAAAATTTGTGAGCAGAAAAAGTGGCATAATCAACTCCCCACTGTTTCAATTGAATTGGCAACTTTCCAAAGGCTTGAACAGCATCTGTGTGAACTAAAGATCCCATATTGTGAGCTAACTCACAGATTTCTTTCAAAGGAAAAATAGAACCAAATTCGTTATTGGCTGCCATGATGGAAACCAAAGCCGTGTGATGATCCAGCTGAGATTTAAAAAACTCCATATCCAGTTTTCCGGTGGGCAACATTGGAACATGAACCACTTGGGCACCCAATTCTGCAATGGCGCTCAGGGATTTCATCACACTGGGATGCTCAACCGTTGTCGTAATAAATTTCATTTTTTTCTGATTTTTTAGAGACACTTGCTGAAATACAGAATGAATGACTGTCGCATTTCCTTCAGAGCCCCCGGAATTAAAGATAATTTCCAAGGGATCACAAACCAAATATTTTGCCAAATCCCTGCGGGTTTCACGCAAAATTTGTTTAGGGCCCCGACTGGCCCAGTGGATTGAACTGGGATTTCCCCAAGAAAAAATAGATTCCGAAACTGCCCTTTCAACACCAAGGTAAAGTGGAGTTGTCGCATTATGATCAAAATAAGCTGTCGAATTACCTGTCGAATTACCTAAAGGTGCTGACCCCGATGTCAGATAGGGAAATGCTTCAAATGGAGGGGGCTGATGAATGTTCATAAAGGTGGCAAAAACTATCACAAACTAGACCACTTGAAAAGGAATCAATCCTAGACTTTGATCTGTCAGTTTTTAGGTGAAACTTCCGATAAATACCACGTGGTAGACTCGCAACTCATTTCATTTTTACATGGTTTGGGCATCAAATTTCCCGAAAAAAATCTAAATCCTCGTGGATTCCTGCTACAATTGCTGAAAGACCAAGACCTCAAAGACGATATTTACTACCCTTGGGCCAAAGAAAAATACCAAATTCCCTTTTTGAAAGATCAATTTTTTAGTCAATTTGAACCCCAAATTCAAATTTGGGAAGCCGAAAAAGACAGCTATGAATGGGATGAAGGCTTCATACCACTTTATCGCTGGGAAGATAAACTCATCGTCGCCTGCGTAGACATTCCAGAAGAATTCATTGAAAGATCCGATTATGTTTTAGTCCTTTGTTCGATTTTAGAATTGGAAAAGGTGTGGAGATATTACCATTCTCCTCTGGAATTCAGTTTCGTTTCTGAGTTTGGAATTCAACCCTTAGAAAAATCTTCAACCAATGCAGCTCCTGCAGCTTTGGAAACGAAACAGCCGGTTCAACACGAAAACTCAGCGATGGAACTGTTGGAACTGTCTGAACTTTCAGATGAATCCTCTGAAAATGAAAATACAAATTCTGACAAAGACGACTCTGAAGACTCCTCTTCCGAGGAAAAACCAGAAGGTCTCTCCCTCGAAAGCAGGGATTCATCGGAACATTTATCTCTAGACATCTCAATGGCACCGCCGGTTTTAAAGTTCGAACCTCTTTCAGGAGATCAGCCGGTCTTAGGAACATTGC
>JBKCTJ010000252.1:0-3323 GCA_046318875.1 Pseudobdellovibrionaceae bacterium
GGTCGAAAAATTATCGTCGATACCTACGGAGGACATGGTGCCCATGGCGGTGGAGCGTTTTCGGGCAAAGATCCTTCGAAAGTAGACCGCTCTGCAGCCTATGCGGCAAGGCACATTGCTAAAAATATTGTGGCCGCGGGATTGGCTGAAAAATGTTTGGTTCAAGTGGCTTATGCCATTGGGGTGGCAGAGCCTGTTTCAATCAATGTCAATGATTACGGAACATCAAAAATTGGAACTGAAAAACTTGAAAAAGCAGTGCGCGAGTTTTGGAACTTGAAGCCTGCACACATCACGAAAGAATTTGATTTGCTTCGACCGATTTATTCACCAACTGCTGCTTACGGGCACTTTGGTCAGACCGAAAGTTTGGTTTCTAGCAACGTCTCGAACCTTTTTCCTTGGGAAAAATTGAATAAAGTTGATCAATTGAAAGATTTTGCGAGATAGTGAGATGGATTGCGAGCAGGTTTCCTGCATCGCTGCTTTAAAAAATGCTTTGATAAAGTTAGGATGTTCGTGGATCCAAAATTGATACGAAATTTTTCCATCATCGCCCACATTGATCATGGGAAATCAACTTTAGCAGATTGCCTATTGAACGAAACAGGGTCTCTGTCTGCTCGTGAAGAAAAAGCACAGTTTCTAGACAATATGGAACTCGAGCGCGAGCGCGGCATTACCATTAAGGCACAGACCGTATGTCTGATGTACAAAGCTTTAAATGGTGAAACCTATCAAATTAATTTGATCGATACGCCCGGCCATGTGGATTTTTCCTATGAAGTCTCTCGGTCCCTCGCTGCTTGCGAAGGCGCAATTTTAGTCGTGGATGCGGCTCAAGGTGTGGAAGCTCAGACATTAGCCAATGTGTATTTGGCGATGGAAAATAATCTAACCATTATCCCAGTATTAAATAAAATCGATTTACCATCAGCGGATCCCGATGGAGTGACTCAGCAGATTGAAGACTCCGTTGGTTTGGATTGCACTGAAATTATTCATGCGAGCGCCAAAGAGCGTATTGGTATTCGAGATATTCTAGAAGCGATCATCAAGAAAGTGCCACCTCCAAAAGCGAATCGAGGGTTAACCCCAAGGGCTTTAATTTTTGATTCTTGGTTTGATTCATATCAAGGAGTCGTGGTTCTGGTTCGAGTGATGGATGGGGCTATTAAAAAAGGTGATCGAATCAAGTTTATGGCCACTGACCGCGACTATGAAGTTTTGCGTTTAGGTAAGTATATGCCTTTTCCAACCAATCAAGAATCCCTAGATTCAGGTGAGGTGGGATTTATTATTTGTGGAATCAAAGATATCCGTGACGTCAAAGTTGGAGATACTGTCACGTCTTCAAAAAACCCATCAGTTGAGCCTTTGCCAGGCTTTCAAAGAATTAAACCCATGGTCTTTGCTGGTATTTTTCCAGTCATTGCTTCTGATTACGAAAATTTGCGAGATGCCCTTGAAAAACTGGTTTTGAATGATTCAAGTTTAACCTACGAAGTCGAAAAATCTGCTGCTTTGGGATTCGGTTATCGTTGTGGTTTTTTGGGTCTTCTTCACATGGAGATTGTGCAAGAACGATTGGAACGTGAATTCAATTTAAATTTGATCACGACTGCTCCAACTGTTGTCTATCGGATGGGTTTAAACGATGGCACAGAGCTGATGTTAGAAAATCCATCGCATATGCCAAATGAAACCCTCATCGCGAAAATGGAAGAGCCCTTTGTTAAAGTCACCATTCATACTCCCACTGACTTTATTGGTGGAATTTTAAAACTTTGCGAAGATAAGCGTGGTATTCAGCAAAAAATGGACTACTTGAACGAGAAAAAAGTGATGATTGAGTACCGCCTTCCTATGAACGAAATGGTGATGGATTTCTATGATCGCTTAAAATCCATTTCCAAAGGCTATGCCTCTTTAGAATACGAATTTGTTGGTTTCGAAGAAGCTGATTTGGTTAAAATGGATGTTTTGATTAATGGTGAATCTATCGATGCTCTGTCCTTGATCATACATCGATCAAAAGCCTTAACTCGGGGTAGATCTTTAGTTGAGAAAATGCGCGAACTTATTCCAAAACAGCAGTACCAAGTGGCGATTCAAGCTGCCATTGGCGCAAAAATCGTAGCTCGCGAAACCTTAAGCGCAATGCGAAAAGACGTCACTGCAAAGTGCTACGGTGGAGATATTTCACGTAAACGAAAGTTATTGGAGCGTCAAAAAGAGGGTAAAAAACGAATGAAACAAATTGGGAGTGTCGAAGTCCCTCAAGAAGCTTTTCTTGCTATTCTTAAAGTTGAGGATTAGCCTTGAAAGTATATGGCTGACAAAAATCAAGATAAGTCCTCTTCTGAATCAAAAAATCGAAATCCGTGGAATTTAAAAGAAAAAAAATTTTGGACTGAAGGATTTGGATCTTTTGTCCTTGCCATTTTACTTGCTCTTTTTATTCGATGGGGCTTGCTTGAAGCCTATGTCATACCATCCGGAAGTATGCTTCCCACTTTGCTGATTCACGATCATATTTTTGTGAATAAATTTGTTTACGGATTGCGAGTTCCCTTCAGTGAAAAATGGATGGTTAAATTTAGCGAACCTAAAAAAGGAGATATCATCGTTTTTAAATATCCAAAGGATATGAACACTTTTTTCATCAAGCGAGTTGTTGGTGAACCCGGAGATACTGTGTTTGTTGAAAACGGAGTTTTGCATGTGAATGACAAGCCCATCGAGAAACAGCTGCCCAAAGAAGCCGGTGATTATGCCTATCTTCGTGATGCAGATTTTCAATCAGGAAATCAGATCGATTCACTGTCTAATTACGTTCATTTTACGGAAAATTTAAATGGTTCAGAACACAGCATTTTACTTCGCAAAGGCGAAATGGCCTTTGACACCACTAAAAAGTGGACGATTCCGCCAGATTCTTTTTTTGTCATGGGGGACAATCGTCATAATTCCCATGATAGTCGTTTTTGGGGAGAAGGTTACGAATTTGTGCCAAGAGCAAACATCTTGGGCAGGGCCCTCATCGTTTGGTTGAGCTGTGAAGAGACGATTCCTGGAGTTTCCTTTTTATGTAATCCATTGACGATTCGATGGAGCAGATTTTTTCACCTCGTGCACTAGGATTTGATCATGTCCTCAGCAAAAGGAACATGGCCGCAAGCAATCGCAACATTTTTGTTCCCGATTCTTTTGATTCTTTCAATCAGATGGGCAATTGTCGAGCCCTTTGTTATTCCAAGTGGCAGTATGATTCCCTCATTATTGGTGCATGATCACATGATCGTGAAGAAATTCGAATTTGG
>JBKCTJ010000253.1:0-11077 GCA_046318875.1 Pseudobdellovibrionaceae bacterium
AATTCAGAATTAAAGCGATTGTCCTACGTCTCTGTTGAGCGGATGAATCAAGGTTTAAAGGCTTCTGGTTCAAAGATGCAGATTCGTTTGAACGAACCACAAGGAAAAATTCCCGGTGATATCCGTAACAGTATGATTGTCTTAGTTGAAGATCCTTTTGCATCAGGACCATTGGGTTATGGACCCCAAACAGAAGACCCAATCACTGGTGAAATTATTTCTGCTCGGACGATCATGTATAAATCTGCCTTAGACCAATTTGCTAAGGTTTCTTATGATATGTTGTACCGTGAGAATTCTGACCTTGCGCCAAGACCAAATATCGCAGGTGTTTCAAGTGAAGACGTTAAAAAGTACGTTGAAAAATTAGATAAAGATAATTTAGCAGGCGCTGTCATTGGTGATGCTCGGACTCAAGATCGAATTCGCAATAGAACAAAAACTTCTTTTGTGATGCCTGAATCTTTGAAAGTAACTCCTAAGCAGTCACTTCTTCTGAATCCACAGCAGCAAGTTGCAGTGAATAAGAAGGCTATTCAATCATCAATTCGGGATTATTCGAAAAATAAAGATCGTAACTTCGAATATTTGATACGTATGAATCGAATTTCAGAAGGAAAAATGGATTTTGACGAAGTGACATCAAAACCATCAGATAATTTAGAACGACGTTTTGCATATTTGAAAAATGTAAAAAACTGCGCCTTTACGCCTTCTTTAGGTGCCTCATTGACTGTCGCTAACTTTAAAAAGTTACAGGGAATTTTTGATGGTGCGGGCAGAAAACCGTGGGAAAATTTAACTCGAGCAGAAAAGCAATTGGTCATCAATTTCTTTGCTGCAGAGTTTTGGGTTCCAACAGTGATTCATGAACTCGGTCATAATATGGGTCTGCGACATAATTTTGCTGGTTCTGAAGATAAATCAAACTTTCCAACAGCTGATGATTTAAAATCCATAAATGATGACCGAAGTCCCTTGGCTTCTTCAGTTATGGATTATGTAGATGATAACGTTGCTTTAAAAGCTATGGGTGCTTATGACATCGCGGCTTTGAAATTCGCCTACTCCAAAAAAGTTGATTTCGTTAAGTACGAAAAAGACTCACAAGGTGAAATTGCCAAAGATGAAGATGGACGTAATAAAATTATTCCTGATTCTTTACAGACTTTCGAAGTTAAATCGACATTGGCAGATTTAATTAAAGAAGTGGCGGCTTTGGATAAAGACCTTACTTTAAAAGAATATAGCTTTTGTACAGATGAGAGCGTTGGGATCAATGCAGGTTGTAGAAGATTCGATCTTGGAACCACATACTCAGAGATTGCGGAAAGTTTGGTTAGAACATATAAAAATCGTTACTACGTTCGAAACTTTCGACGTGATCAAGTGGATTTTTCGTTGTTCGATGATCCATCCTATGCAGGGCAGCGAATGGCAAACTTCGTTGATATGCGAATCATGATGGAAGTTGTTGAGCGAATAAAGAATTTGGGTGTTTCGATGGATGATGAGAT
This sequence comes from Pseudobdellovibrionaceae bacterium, assembly GCA_046318875.1. Taxonomy (GTDB): domain Bacteria; phylum Bdellovibrionota; class Bdellovibrionia; order Bdellovibrionales; family Bdellovibrionaceae; genus JBKCTJ01. Next base: position 1,518 of record JBKCTJ010000253.1, read on the forward strand.
GTGGACGACAGTTCCATTTTTTAAAGACATTCGCCAAGCAGCAAACATCACTGGAAATTTATTGATTGATGTTCTGACGACTCCTGAAATGACTTGTATTGTTGGAAATCGTAAAAACGATAACTACATCGTGCAAAGTCTTCCAACAATTGCTGGCGGTCGTGCATCCTCTTGCTGGGAACTTGACGGTGAGTTGAACGCAGATTTTTACGTTGTCGGTCAAACTGGACGATTGTTTAATTCGGCCAAATCCATCAACAGTGAGAATGTTTACGCTGATCAAGTTGATGTTCGTGGTTTTTGGATGGATAAAAGGCAAGCTTTGCGTGCTTTAATGACAAGATCCGTTGGAATTTCAACTTTGGATAAAAAGGGTGATAACTATTTAGATCTTCCTGAAATCCGAGTTCAATTGTTGCAAGTTTTAGCTGATATGACTTTGAATCAGATGAAGCGTGATGTGGAAGTTGAATTAGCAGATGGAACCAAAACTGTTATGAAAAACTTTGCTTTTGATTCCTATGATGCATTCCGAATTGATAAACCGATTTCGAGTGGTACAGCAGCAAGATTGGGAATTGCAGATTCAGAGCAGCGTTTAACGGACTCATCATTGGGATATATTAGCAGTGTGATCACTGCCAATATCGACAAGCGTGCAACAGAGCTTCAAACTGCTCGTGCTTTTAGAGTGCGACGAGTGGATTTAGCTATGAACACTCCGGCTGTTGATCCAAGCTTTAAGGTGCTGGACATTCTAAATGATCGAATTTTGGCAACACCAGAAAATATTCTTGCAGGAGTGTTGATTGATCAAGCTCGAGAGCAATCAGCGCAGTTCGCACGCTCGATCGCTTTGATATCTGCTGATACAACAGGCTTGTTGCAACAGATTGCTAAAGTAAAGATGGACACAAAAAAAGAGGGCAGCGAGATTTCTGTCGAGGAATTAACTGGACTTGTTGCGAATGTGACCAAGGAAGAAATAACAGCTGAGCAGAAAGAGATTATCGAAGGAAATACTGAAGTTCTGACCGCGATTTTAGAAGGTAAGAACCAATCTCAGTTTTTAAATGATTCTTTTGCTGTGAAGATTTTGAAATCAATGAGCGAAGAGTAATTGTTAACAAAAAATATTTTCATTTCCATGTGAATGATAATCAAAGCCACCTCTCGAGGTGGCTTTTTTAATTGGTCTTGAGGTCAGGGGATTTTGAAAGGATCAATTTCCTTGCGTCAGCTGATAAAGAGCAATACTGATGGCAACAGTCGCATTCAATGATTCAATATTTTGTGTAGGAATTGCAATTTTTTGAATCGATTTTTTGAGGGCTTCGGGAATGCCCTGGCCCTCTTCGCCAACAATCAAAAACAAATTTTGTTTTGTCTTGAGATTTTGAATTGCTGTGCCTGTTGAATCTAGAATGTAAAATTGTTTTGATGAACTGCCTTCTAAGCCGAGTGAATCCAATGTTCCACATTTTAAAAATTCGACGTGCAAAAACCCATTAGCGGCTACTTTTAAACATTTTGGGTGATAAGGATGGCAAGCGGCAGGCGGAAGATGGACTTTCTTCACTCCGAAGGCCGCGCAAGAGCGTATCAATGCCCCTAAATTTCTTGGATCCTGCAAGGGCGCAATCACTTCTATGCTGACAGCTTGGGTCACGTTTGATGTTTTGAAATCCTCGACGGGGATAACCAAAAGCGAATGACCAGTGCCGTTTAAATCCAATTCGTTGAACAAACTTTTTGACAGAGTAAATATTTTGAGTGCTTGTTTTGTTAAAGGTTCTGACCCCTTTTCGCAAACCAACTCGCAATCATAGGGGCGGTTTGATTTTAAATATTCTTGTATCAGCTTTTCACCAGAAAGAATGGCTAGGCCATGTTTTTTGATTCCTTTGGAATCGCTTAACGAGCTCCAAATTTTATATTTGACATTTTGAGCAGAGGCGATGATTTCAAGGGGTCTCGTCATCGTCCTCATTCCAATCTTTCAGTTTTGGCATGGCAATCTTTTTATAAATCACAAGGCGCCGTTTGTGAGTTGTCTTTGGAATATCATAGGCAATGTCTTGATCAAATTTGTAATAATCATAAAGATCTTCGGGGATTCGTTCCATTTCTGGATCGACATTGGGTCCCTTCATAAAATAAATTCGTCCACCGACTTGCAAACTGTTGATCACATTTTTCATGGTGTTTGCGATCTCTTCCACGGCCCTGGTAATCACACCTTGCACCGGGTAGACAAAGTGGACGTTGATGTTTTTGCCCACAATATCCATGTTTTTTAAATCCAGCTCATGTCTGGCTTTTTTTAGAAATTCGACGCGCTTTTGTACGCCTTCGGCCAGTATGACTTTTTGATCTGGATACTTTAATTGAATCGGTATTCCTGGAAATCCAGGGCCTGTGCCTAAATCTAAAAGAGGGAACTGCAATTCAGTATGAGTTGTGACCAGCAAACAATCCAAAAAGTGTTTTAAGCCAATATCTTTCAATGTCAGTAAACGGGTGAAATTTTCTTTGTTCTGGTTTTCCATTAAAACTTGGTAAAATCTAGCAAGTTTTCGTCTTAAATCATGATTGATGTCGGATGCATCGTGATTACGGAAGAGATCATACAATCGATCGTTGGCTTCTTCCAGAGGATAGATTTCAGTGGGTTTTTTGTGCACATTGCTCTTCAAATTTGCAGGGTTCGGCTTTGGATTGGTTTTTAGACCCGTATTTTTATACGAGCTGTAATTCGATTTGTTCTTGTGGGCCATGGTTGATTCTTCTACTATATGGTCACTATGACGACAAACAATTCAAATTCAAACTCTGTAGAAAATATATTGGAACAGCTCACATTAAAGCTGACCAATATGAAAAATTCCTCTCAAACGGCATTTCTTGCGGCTAAAACTTCAGCCGAGCTCTATCAGCGCAAAGTGGAATTCCTGGGTAAAAATGGAGTCATCACTGAAGTGATGAAGGCCATGGGAACCCTTTCCAAGGAACAAAAGCCTGAATTTGGGAAAAAAGTAAATGAAGTCAAAAACGATCTCGAAGCCATTTACGATACCAAAGAAGCCCAGCTTAAAAGTCTGGAAATGAATTCCCAACTCGCTTCACAAAAAATAGATTTAACATTACCACCTCCGCCAGATCGAAGAGGTCACCCTCATCCAGTGTACTTAGTCATGCACGAAATCGTTGGGATTATGTCGCGCTTGGGTTACAGCATCCGTTTGGGACCAAGCATTGAGTCAGATTTCTATAATTTTGAAGCACTGAATATTCCAGCGAACCATCCAGCCAGGGAAATGCAGGATACATTTTTTATCGACTCAAGCACGGTTTTGCGAACCCACACTTCTCCGATTCAAATTCATGCGTTGGAAAATGAAACTTTGCCACTTCGAATTATTGGCACAGGTCCAGTGTTTCGTTGTGACAGTGACGTGTCCCATTTACCGAATTTTCATCAAATCGAAGGCATGTGTGTCGATAAAAAAGTGTCCATGGCGGATTTAAAGGGAACTATTTCTTATTTCGTGCGTGAATTTTTCCAAAAAGATTTGAAAACACGATTCCGTCCAAGCTTTTTCCCGTTTACTGAGCCATCTGCAGAAGTGGACTGCGAATGTCCAATTTGCCATGGCAAAGGCTGTTCCCTTTGCAAAGGATCGGGCTGGATTGAAATTGGAGGCTCAGGTCTAATCAATCCCAAAGTTTTAACTTCAGCGAAAGTCGATGCAGAAAAATGGCAAGGATTTGCTTTTGGTTTTGGCCTTGAACGCATGGCCATGATTAAATACGGGATTCCCGATATCAGGCTTTTTCCGCAGAACGATCAGCGATTCGTTAAACAGTTTTAACAAGGCCTTGTTAAACAATTTTAACAATGGCTTGTTAAACAATTTTAATTTATTTAGAAAGATATTTTTATGAAAATCAGTTTGAATTGGGTCAATGAATATGTCGATATCAGCGGTTTTAAAACAAAACCTCAGGAAATTGCAGCTTTGTTGACTAGGGCAGGTCTTGAAGTTGAAGAAGTGATGGATCAAGCCCAAAGCCTAAAGCACGTTGTGGTTGGTAAAGTCATTAAACGTGATAAACACCCAAATGCTGACCGTTTGACTTTGTGCCAAGTGCAAGTTGGAAAAAATGAGATTCTGCAAATTGTCTGCGGTGCTCAAAATCACAAAGAAGGTGATCACGTCGTTGTGGCCCAAGTGGGAGCTGTTTTGCCTGGTGATTTTAAGATTGGAAAAAATAAAATACGAAGTGTGGATTCTTTTGGAATGCTTTGTTCATACAAAGAGTTGGGAATGTCCCAAGCTTCCGACGGCATCATCATTTTAAATCAAGATACGGAAATCGGGCGTCCTATTGCAGAAGTTTTAGGTCAAGATGATGTGACCATGGAATTGAAAGTCACTCCGAATCGGGCTGATTGTTTAAGTCATTACGGTTTAGCACGCGAAATTTCGTGTTTGTTGGATTTGCCAATAAAATCCTTGGTCTCTGACAAATCTAATCCTGTTTCTAATCCTGTTTCTAAAGATGCAATGCCGAATCCGTTTCAAATTTCAATTCAAGATGATGAGCAGTGCGGACGATATGCTGGTTGTTATGTTCAAGGATTGTCTCCACAAGAATCACCTGATTGGATGAAGAAGCGCTTGGAAGTCATGGGTGTTTCATCCATTAATTCAATAGTGGATGTGACAAATTACGTGATGTTGGAATTGGGGCAGCCGATGCACGCATTTGATGCGGATCAAGTTGCTGGAAAAAAAATCATAGTTCGTCCTGCAAAAGTAAATGAAGAAATTTCGACTTTAGATGATAAAAAAGTAAAGCTTTCAGGTGGAGAATTGCTCATAGCAGATTCGGAAAAAGCTTTGGCCATAGCGGGTGTGATTGGTGGCAAGAGTTCGGCAATTTCTGAGCAAACAAAAAATGTTTTCTTTGAATCAGCTTCATTTTCAGCCCACGGCGTGCGAAGAACAGCAAGACAGCACGGGGTTCAAACAGATTCAGCTTACCGATTCAGTCGGGGGGTTGATCCCGAGTTAACGCAAATTGCTTTGCAGCGATGTCTTCAACTGATTTTGCAAATTCACGATTCAAAGACTTTGAGAGTAACAGCGATTAAACAAGAGGGATTGCAAAAATACACTCCATTAAAAGTAAAATTGAAAATGGAATTTTTGTCTTCGAAATTGGGATACGAAGCTAAACCTCAACATCTCGAAAAGTTTTTGCGGGGCCTTGCTTGTCAATTCGAATCAAGTGGAGGCGAGTACGTTATTACTCCACCAAGTTTTAGATTTGATTTAGAACAACCCGTCGATTTTGTCGAAGAATATGCAAGGCTCTTCGGTTTTGAAAATATTCCTGAAACATTACCGCGTTTTGATCATGCGCCAACGGCTATGGATCCAGTTTATAAAAACCAAAAAGAAATGGAATCTGTCTGTTTGGGTTTTGGCTTTGACCAAGCTTTTCATTTTTCCTTTGCAGATGAAAAGACTGAAAATGCCCATTGGGGCCTGTGGAAGAAAATATCCCAACTAGATGCCCATGGTCTTGGTCATTTTTCTGATTTGGAAAATCCGGTGTCATTAAAAAATCCATTAAGCTCGGATATGGGGATCATGCGAAGAATGCTCTTCTCGGGACTTTTTGAAAGTGTCCGTCATAATTTAACCCAAACAAACGTGACCGGTGGTCTTTTTGAAATTGGTAAAGTCTTTGGTAAACTGACTGAAGGGAAATATGCAGAACGTTCTCATTTAAGTTTGATTCAGTGGGGAATGGCTGATTCATTTTGGGTTCAGTTACAGAAAACCTCGGTGGAATTGTCTCCAATCGAAAAAATTAAACAATGCCTCAGAGGCATCAGTGATCGCTTTCAAATTCCTAAATTTGAAATTCAAAATTTTAGTGGGCCAGAAAGTGTGCCCGATTTATTTCATCCTTACCGTGCTGGGCTTATCTTGGTGGACCGCAAAGTTATAGGGTTTTTGGGAGACCTTCATCCGCAACTCCTTGAGACACAAAAAATTCGAGTTCCAGTAGCTTATATGGAATTAAATTTTGAAGAGCTGCAGAAGTTTTTCCCATCACAGATGCGTGTGAAATCCATTTCCAAAATTCCACCAGTGCAAAAGGATATTGCTTTCATCGTCAATAAAAGTATTTCCGTGGGCGAGATCATCGCTGAAATGAAAAAAACAGCAGGTCCTGTGATGACAGAAGTGCAAGTCTTTGATGTTTTTCAAGACGAGCAACTTGGTCCGGAGAAGTGGTCTTTGGGGTTTCGATATAAGTTGCAATCTCCAGATCAAACATGGGTTGACGAGGAGCTATTGAAAATTCAAGCGCAAATCATTGAAAGTCTTGGAAAAAAGTTTGATTGTCGACTGCGTTAAAGCCTTGCAGTTTATCTCTTCGTTGATAGGCTATTGAAGATGGGATTTTGAGATCAAAAGAACTTTGATTTGATATTTCTTCAAGGAGCAACTTGTGCCAGGACAAAATTTAGGAAATTCAACTGTTACTAAAGCAGACATCATTGAAAAGGTTTACGAGCGAATTGGCTTTTCTAAGAAGGAAGCTTCTGATCTGGTCGAGAAATCTTTTGAAGCCATCAAAGAAGAACTTCGTAAGGGCGAGAAAGTTAAAATTTCCGGCTTCGGCAAATTTGTGGTCAAAAGCAAAAAAGACCGTGTTGGCCGTAACCCAAGAACCGGGGAAGAAATGGTCATCACAGCAAGGCGTGTTATCACATTTAAAGTGTCCCAAGTCTTAAAGGCCATGCTGAATGGTTTGGATTATTCCAATATTAAAGAAGACTTAGATAATGATGATGAAGACGAAGATGATGATCATGACCAAGAATAAGAGTCTAAAAATAACCAGACTGAAAATGAAATCATTTTAGTGAATCAAGGGAGAAGGATTTCCTATGGACAATGACAATCAATCAGATCCTCGTATTGAAAATCAGGTTCCGCTCAATCAACCTACTGTTTTTGAGCCTGAAGAAATTTATCTAGCATCTTCAATTCCTTTAGTTGAAAGGTCGACGCTTTTTGATTTTATGCTTTCTTCTCAAGATAAAACAAATGTGAAATCAAGTTCAGAATCAAACAATGAAAGTGGTCTACAAGGGGTAGATCAATTCGGAGTCGTCTCCTGCGAAGTTGATCTTGCAGATGATGATGTGTCCAAGATTTCTTCGTCACAAGAAGCTTTACCCGTAGCTGGAAAATCTAAGACTGAAAAAGGGAAAGTGGAGCTTGAAGAGCATTTAAAAATGCTTTGCGATGCCGAGCTCCTCGAGCAAATTCATCATATTCCTCGACGGATTTCTTTCAAAATCGGTGAAGTGGCTGATTTGGTTGGCGTGAAAAGTTTTGTTTTGCGCTTTTGGGAGACAGAGTTTGATTTATTGAAACCTAAAAAAGCATCGAATAACCAAAGAATGTATTCTCGCAAAGACGTTGAAGTCAGTTTTTTGATTAAAAAATTATTGTACCGAGATCGTTTTTCCATTGAAGGTGCACGGAACGTGATTAAACAGGCCCGTGTACAAATGAAAGCCGAAGTTTCAAAGCTAGAAGAAGGGCCAAGTCATAAACACAAATTTGAAAGTGTTTCTGTCAATCTCAAGGGTAGGATCGCCCATGCTCAAAAAGATAATGAGTCTGCGACTCGAAAAGAAAATCAGCTGAATCAGTTTCTCGTTGGGTCCAAGGATTTGATGAAATTACATCTGCAAGTCGACCGAATTTCAGAACAATTAAAAAATCTGAAGCAGCTTTTGACTTAGGACTTTTTTTGAACTTTTAATTCGCTGTAGTCATCCAGTTCATATGATCAGGAATTCTTGCATATTGAATATCAGTCACTGTCTGATAAAGCTTTTGGGCTAGGGGTCCAGGGTTTCCGTTTTGGATGGTCAGAGTCTTGTTGTTCAAACCAAGGACTCCCACGGGGGAAACGCTGGCAGCGGTGCCCGTTCCAAAAACTTCCTGAAGTATTCCATTTTGATGGGCAGTCATCACTTCTTCCAAGGAAATCTTTCTTTCAGTGACAGAGAGGCCCATGGAATTCATCAACTCGATGATCGAATTTCGCATCACGCCGGGCAGAATAGTTCCCGAAAGGGGAGGTGTGATGACTTCATCTGCGATTTTAAAAAAAACATTCATCGTTCCAACTTCTTCAATGTATTTTTTTTCACCTGCATCAAGCCATAAAACTTGGGCATATCCTTGTTTCCTTGCTGCTGTTGCTGCTCGAAGGCTTGATGCATAGTTGCCTCCAGCTTTCACGGCCCCGATGCCGCCGGGTGCGCAGCGAGAGTCATTCATTTCGACCCAAATTTTCACTGCTTGAATACCGAGATCTGGCTGGGAATAATAGGCCCCCACTGGTGATCCAATGATATAAAATAAATATTGTTCTGATGGTCGAACACCTAAAAAGGCTTCTGTCCCAATGAGTGTCGGGCGCAAATACAAAGAAGTTGTCGGTTCTGTGGGTATCCAAGTTTCTTCAATTTTTACAAAATTTAAAATTCCTTGAAAAAAAAGATCCCAGTTCGGAGCTTTCATGCAAAGTCTGGCAGCTCCCTCTTGCAATCGTTTCCAATTCATTTCAGGGCGAAATAATCTGGTTTTTCCATCGACGCCCTTAAAGGCTTTCATGCCTTCAAAAAGGGCTTGGCCGTAATGCAAAACAGAAGCTCCAGGATCCAAAGAAAGGGGTTGATAAGCTACGATACGTGGATCAAACCAACCCTTGGCTTCAGAAAAATCGGCAATGAACATATGATCTGTGAAGTATTTTCCAAATCCTAAATCATGTGTTGCAGGTTTTGGTTTCAGGGTTTTTGCACTTTCGATTTTGATATCTATGCTCACTCGGATTTCCCATCATCTAAATTTGGCGAAGCAGAATTGTGAGGAAATAGTCATTGTTGAAGATAAATCAGTCAATGGTTTTGTCTTAAGGATTTGTCTGCTTTTGTGAGAACAAAAGTGGAAATTTTTGAAATGATGGAAAAGACTATTCAAGAAGGACTTTCAGTTTTAATCTGAAAATTCGAGGGGGGAAGGCTTCTTTAATTGAATTCAATGAAAACCAAAGACATTGAGCAAATTCAACTCGGCGAGGGGGCCATTGTTTGGTTTTCAACGGCATGGTCGAGTCTCAGTGAAAATCATCGAAATGCTCTAAAAAATCAAATTGCTCAGAATCCCTTTGAATTTTATTCTATTTCTCATTGTCCTCTGGTCGGGGGGATTTTGTTTTCTCAGCGGCCCTGTGGTGTGGACTTCGAAGTGACTTCGAGGGTAGAAAAAAAGATCATTGAAAGAGTCAGCAGTGAAACAGAAATGCAATATATTTTGGATAAGAAAATTTCTGCCGCAAAGCTATGGACAGCCAAGGAGTCGAGTTGGAAATCCCTCCAAGGTTTTCATCAGCCTGACACGATTTCTTCGATGATGATTCAGTTTCAACAAGTTGAAGAATCCATGGATAGG
>JBKCTJ010000254.1:0-595 GCA_046318875.1 Pseudobdellovibrionaceae bacterium
CTCGCGCAGTTTTTGGTTTCTTGTGTGAGTTTTATGTTCTGCTTTTGGAAAATACTTGGAAACAAGCTTTTTATATTGTGATTTCCCATCGGTCATAACGGTGTTTATATTTTGATTTATGCTTTGCGCTTGTTTTAATCCCGCATTTAATGCCTTGTGCCTCTCATCCTTTCGGTAGCCATACTTAGCCCTTGATATCTTGGCAAGTTTTCCTTTGCACGGCATTTGAGCCACAAGGGCTGAGAGCAGTTCGTATTGATCTGTGACAAAGAGTGAAATCGAAAGTGGTTTGCATTTGGTATGCTCAAGGGTTTCCATTTCATCAAAATATAAAGTATGAAAATCAGAAGACCTCTTTTTTATAGAATATTCTGATAAAAACAAGAACTTCCGGTAAATCGTTGCATAGGTGACGTGAAAGACCCTTGAAAGAGATCTCATGCTGGATCCTTCACACAACAATTTTTTGATCAGATCATTGAGGAATGGTTTATGCTGGTAGGCATCTAATGCAAAAGTTCGAGGGGAGAATGATTTTTTGCAATCACGGCAGAAATACCGCTGAACATATTTAGAGGAATGCTTTAAGTAAAAA
>JBKCTJ010000255.1:0-2043 GCA_046318875.1 Pseudobdellovibrionaceae bacterium
TGGAATATCAAAAACATTCTGTCCAAAAAATTCGGAAATTTTTTGGCGTTTTCCCTGTTCATCCCTTGGGGGATCGAACCTTTTGGGAGTGCGATTGTTGATTTCAGCGATGGCTTGATAACGTTGTGACGCGCCTAAAGATGGCGTAAGACCCGATGACATAAATTCTCCTCTGCTCAATGGATCAGTTAACTGATACGTTGAACTGATCCAGTTAAATGGGACGGACACCATGCCGATCCCTTAAAAAGGAGTTTAACTCAGATTTAGAAAATCACAATCTGGCAGAACATTTTACCATCCTGCGCCACCTCTAGATTTCTTCTAGGAACGAGACATCGAAGCTTCAGGCTGGACCCCCACAATCCATAAAAAATCATCAGGCAAAATTTGAAAACTGTGAGCTGGATTTAAAATTCGGTCCCCACCCCGTTCGACGCCCACAATAATTCCACCAAAGAGTTCACTGACTTGCGAATCGCGAATCATTTTATTTGCAGCTTGATGTTGGGGATCCACTTTGATCGAGTACAGCTTAATATTCGGATCTAGGGAATATTCCGTGGCATCAGGCAGAGTTTCAATTTGTTCTTGTGCGCGGTGAATGGATTCTTCATTTCCTATAATAAACAAATGATCAAAAGGGTAAATTTTTTCAGACCTGGAAGGTGCAAAAATTTTCTTATTTCCACGTTGGATCAGAACAACTGAGATTCCATATTTTTCCCGCATCCTAATTTCTTCAAGACTGGAACCGACCACAGTGGAATTTTGCGAAACTGTGATTTGAGTTAATGAATAATCCCAAGGTGCTAGTTCGGAAAACTTTTGTTTTTTTTCTAGGTTCAATTTTTCATTTTCAGAAAGATTAACCAAAAATCTAGATTCCACCATTTGATACATTTTTTCTGAACGCCGACTGAATAAAAACAAAAAACAGATCAGCAAAGTGCCCACCAATAAACCGGAAGTCGCCAAGACATTCATGTGCTGTCCAACAAGAAACAAAGTCAAAAATCCACCAATCAACAAACGACCCAAAGCCACACCAAACTGGAGTTTTTTAAGCTGATGAACTGTTTCTCCATCGTATTCATTTTGATGGGAAGCTTTCCCTAAACAAATTGCCCACAAAAAAGGGCTACAGACCAGCAAAGTTAAGACCAAGATCAAACTATTCAAAAAATATGAAACTGATTCAGAGGCTTGACCAAATTGAGAATAAAACCAAGTTTGAAAATGAGGGAACAGCAAATCGTTTACAAATAAACCCAGGGCAATAACCACCACAGAATTGAACAGAATTTTAATTCCGTATTCTTTCCACAACAAATGAATTGGACCAGAACGAGTATTCGCTTGCATCGCATTTTGGTAGAGAGTCATCCTAGCCCGAGCATTTGCTGGAATACGATTTTCAATAAACTGGGCCACCTCCGTCGATGAACGAATCAAATAAGGAGTCAAAAGAGTCGTCACAGCAGAAACCACAACAGCCAGGGGATACAAAAAATCACTGGTCACTTTCAAAGTTAATCCTAAAGTGGCGATAATAAATGAGAACTCACCAATCTGAGCAAGACTTAACCCTGCTTGCACAGAGTTTTTGACGTTCACACCGGCCAGCAATGCACCTAAAGTGGAGCTCAAAAATTTTCCAAAAACTGTGACTAGCGTGACGATGAGAATAATTCCGGCGTGCTCTTTGACGACGGAAAAATCAATTAACATTCCGACGGAAACAAAAAAAACTGCTGAAAACAAATCTTTAATTGGCAGGATCAAATCTTCGATCCGCCGACCTTCACGGGTTTCCGCAAACAGTGATCCCATAACAAAGGCTCCCAGAGCAGGGGAAAATCCCACTTGCGAAGCAATGAGGACCATCATCAAACAAAGCCCTATGGCAACGACTAAAACCGTTTCATCTGTGAGCACATTTCGAGCTCGATTCAAAAGTGTCGGTATAAAATAGATTCCTAGGATAAAACAGATGATCAGAAAAAAGATCAATTTCAAAGAAGAAAAAAACAGAGCTTCCCC
>JBKCTJ010000256.1:0-15466 GCA_046318875.1 Pseudobdellovibrionaceae bacterium
TCTTTTTCTGTTCCTAACTTCTTTTCTTGATCAATGTTGAGTTCATTTTTTTTTGAATCTTTAAACAAAACAGTTTCGGAAGAGCTCGACTCAACCTGCTGAACCACGAAAGCCGCTTGATCCTTGTCGATCTGCCCTTGAATAAAAACCCTGTCACTTTCTTTAGATTGAGATTCCCCTTGAACGTGTTGATTCGAATGAAGTTGCGCTTTAAAAAAGGTTTGATTGTCATTCAAATTCGGTGCGCCTATGTTTTTTAATTTTTCCAAGAGGTGAATTTCATCCAGATCGAGAAGCTTCGCGATGACTTGTAGAATTCTTTCAACTTTCGGAGGTGCCTCTAAAAGTAGATCCATTCTGATTTTAATCAAATCTTCTGCCGAAGGCTTCATCGTTTCTGGAAAAATCAAAATGACTTTTCCTCCCCATCTCACCATTTCTTTTAATCTGCGTGCGACGCTCAAAGTATTGACTCGTGAGCCTTGACCGTAAGCGATAATCAATGACGGATTCAGCTCCACGACCTGATTCGAAAGGGACCTTTCAGACCCAACACCAACAGTATCAAATCCGACTTTTTTAAGTTGGGTTTCAAGCTGAACCATTTCCGTATAACTTTCAAAGACGAGAAGGATCTTACTCATTCCTCTATTCTGACGATTTCACCCTGCTTTCGCAACTGAGTTGGGTTCAAGCCTCGACTTTGTTTCTGGTGAATTCTTGGTGCCTCAAGCAATGAACACTGGTCTTTGCCAAAGAAGCTAAACTTCCCTATCCTGAGATCATGAGTTTGTTCCGTAGCTTCAGGATTGGCGTTTATATTCTGTTTGAAATGCTTCCAAGTTTTATTCTGGGACTTTGCATCTTCATCGCCATCATTTTAATGTTTCAAGTCCTTCGTCTCACTGAGTTCACTCTCGCACATGGCGTTTCCTTAGCTGTTATTTCTGAAGTGATCTTTTTCATTTGTATTTCTCTACTACCGGCCCTTTTTCCCATGGCCCTTTTGTTTAGTGTCCTTTTAACTTATGGTCGATTGAGTCAGGATTCCGAGGTGATTGCTATGAAAGCCGTGGGGCTATCAACTCCCGCGATAATCACTCCCGCCATCATCCTGGGACTCTTCATTGGATCTATTTCTGCTCAAACTTCGTTCTACATCGCTCCTTGGGGCAATCGGCAATTTGAAGTGCTCTTTACTCAACTGGGGCACACAAAATCCGCCATTGCTGTCAAAGAGGGAACTTTTTCTACTGGATTTTTTGATTTGGTTGTTTATGCCAATAAAGTCGATTCTAAAACCGGTGATTTATTTGACGTCTTCATTTACGATGAAAAACCCGGAGAAGTTCCCCTGACCATCGTCGCAAAACGTGGACATTTAATCCCCGATACTTCAGCACCTGGTCACAATGTGCTTCTTCGACTTGAAGATGGGGACATTCACCGCAGAACTGAAAACCACACGAAAATCAAATTTGAATCCTACGACGTTCGATTAATTGAGCCACTCAGGATTGAAGAAAAAGAAAAAACACCACCTTCTTTGACCATTGAAGACCTCAGGCAGCTACTAAATAAATCTGATTTAAAAAAAGAAGATTTCTGGATTTATCATACCGAGTATCATAAACGCATGTCCATTGCGACACTTTGCCTGATCTTTTGCTTGGTGGGATTAGGGTTGGGAATTAATCCCAATAAACGCCAGCAAAAATCCAATACGATGTTTATTTGTGTCATAGTCATCATGAGCTACTGGGTTATATCAGTGGCATTGGAAAACTTGGCTCGACAAGGGCAAATTCCAGCCACACTAGGTATGTGGACTCCAAACATTTTGTTTCTTTGTTTTGCTTTTTATCGTTTGAAATTGATTTGGTAACTGCAGAAATATTCTCGAAAACGAAGCGATGCAGCAGCATCCTTACCACCATGGTCATCCTTGACCACATCGCCCCTCCCTTATCCATATGCTATGTGTGTTTGAGTCAAATTGACAAAGACTTTTTTAATATTTTTTCACTTTTATATTCAGGAAAGAATTTTAACAGGCGTTTTTTTGAAATTTTCTAGGTGTAGAGACTTTTACTTTAGCTGACACTATCAGTAGTGAAATCCCTTGTAGTAATCTTAAATTCACTTGAGTAAAGATTGCTTAAATCATCAACGCTTGTGACAAGGCTGGCCCCGATTTGCAGTAAATCAAGATTTCCCCCCATAAAATCTTGCAGGACATGTCCTGGAAAAACCCACAAAGGCTTTCCGTAGCCGAGGGCAGAGTGGGCTGTCATCATGGTTCCACTCTTTCTGCTGGATTGAGGTATGATCAAAACATCTGACATCGCCGAAATCAGTCGATTGCGGATTTGAAAATGATATTTTCGAACTTCTTGGGAAAAATCAAATTCAGACAGGACAGCGCCATGAACACAAATATCTTTCAACCATCGAGTAAACTGCTGAGGATAAATATTCTTTAACCCCGAAGGCATCCAAGCAAATGTTGGTTTAGAATGAAACAAGGCCATTTGATGAGCCAGCTGATCGACTCCGCGAGCACCGCCGCTCACAATACTGCAGTTTTGATTCTTTAACCAAGGACTCATCACAGATCGGAAAAGATGGGATGTCGAGGCATGGACTTCTCGACTGCCAACAATTCCCACTCGAATACACTCGTTCCAGGTGGGACATCCTAAAAAGCTGAAAGTCCAGGGCGGATCGTCGATGCCATCAAAAGAATGCGGATAAAATAAATCAAAGTAATGACAAGCTTGAACTCCATACTCACGCATCATGACATATTCCTGAGCTGTTTGATTCAAAAGCTCCACGGATTGCAATTGTGCTTCATACAAACGAGGCACTTGGATTCTGAGCAGCTCAGTAAATAGCTTCAGCTGGAGGTGAATGTCTGTTTGTGCCCGAAGCTGACCTTTATATTGATCACAAAATCTGCGAAAGACGCTGACATATGCATTAAAGAGAGGTTGTTTCTGCAAAACTCGCAAATAAATCCAAGTATTTAATTCCATCATGATTTTTTGAATGCAAATCATCACCACCTGGAATATTCCCTTGGACAAGTGATGGAACTAACACCTGTTCGAAGTCCGAATCTGATCGCCTGCTTGATTCTCTCCTTTAACAAACCCGAAATCAGTCGGCGCTGTATTTTATCGTGCCTACCCCATTTCAACCCGGAAAACATATTTCTGATTCACAACGGGAGCATTGAAAAACATCGCAAAGTTCTTGAAAAGGAATTTTCTGAAATTCAACATTTGATTCTAGATAATAACTTAGGCTACTCGGGCGGCACCCAATTCGGAATTGAACAAATTTTCAAAGTTCAGAATTACTCATTGTGTTTTTTCATTACCAATGACTGCGAACTTTTGAACTTTCCCATTCATATTTTCGAAGAATTTAACAATAAACAAAATTTGTTTTCTGGTGGAATCTTGCTTCGAAGAGACCTTGAAATCGAATGTACTTTTGGTGCAGTGAATTTATATCGGGGGCGCCTCAGACACTTGAAACAGCTGACCGACCTTGGCCCGCAAGAACAACTGTATATCCCCGGACACTTTTTTTTGATTTCAAAAGCCACTTGGAACTGTCTTTCAGGTTTGAATACAAAACTCCACACTTACTGGGAAGACGTGGAACTCTCCCTCCAGTGTCATCGCAAGGGGATTCCCTTAGGATACTTCCCTGAGCTGCAAGTGAAACACGCCGGGGGCAAAACGACACGGGGAAATCCATTCTATTCTCTTTATCTCTATCAACGAAATCGCAAAAAAGTGAGCTGGTTATATACCCCCTCTCACCTTTGTTTTTCATTTTATTTCGGGTATGACTTCATCAGACTTCTATGCAAACAAATCTTATCGAGAAAATTTGAAAATTTGAAATATTTTTGGAAAATTTTGGTGGACTAAGGCGTGTCCTCATTTGCCTAGACGCCCTTAATTTATTGATTTTTTTGGTCTTCTTCTAAGTTTTCTTTACCCAGAGCTCCGGATAAATCACCGACACGTACATCGTCATTTGAATTGATCAAATAGGCCGTCGCCCCCGTAGCTTCAACATTCACGACCTGAGCTATTCCAATCTTTTTGAAATTCATATCCAAATAGGTACTTCCCGTGCGCAAATTGGGATTGCTAAAAATGGGTAGCAAATCACCCACACCGAGGCCGCTTGAGCTGCCAGAATCTAGAAATAAAAATGATCCTGGGGCAATGAGCTTATTATCGCCGTTCTGTCCCCCAATAATTCTGGATTCCACAGCAGACATTTTTCCTGGCGCAGGCACTTCAATCAGAGGAATTTCTCCGGATAGAAGCTTATGACCAACTTGGGGTAAATCAATGGCATTTTCAATGACTGCTTTATAGATATTTTCGCCATTTTTAGCTTTTGATACGACACGGATTTGACCAAAAACTTTAATAAATCTTCGACTGCTTTGCCCGTGAATGACCATGCTTTTCACAACATGATAAATTTTTTGCGACGGGTTACTGAGCCTCACATACAAAAAATCTCCAATGCCACCTGATTTAAAACCATTTTCTGTATCCACGACTTCATCAATGTTTTTACTTAAATCAACATCTGAATAGTAAGCTGACAGCTCCATCTTTTGATCCAAATTAGGTTTGGAAAAAAAATCATCTGCCATCAACAAAGAATCCTTCACGTCTTCTTTATCATTTCCTGTGACAGGGAACCGAACTCCAGGGAAACTCGGAGGCAAATCGGACACCACGGGAATAATTCTTTTCGGGCGAGCTTGGGATATAGCTGTTTTGGATTCTGCAGGTCCCAATGAAGGAGGCAAATCTGCCGATCCAGGATAAAAGAGAATTTCCTGATCCGGCGAAATTTGATGAGGGTTATAAATTTTATCTGCATTCATCGCCCAAATTTTTGGCCAGAAATGAGGATCAGCAAAAAGTGTTTGAGAAAGGTCCCATAAGGTATCCCCTTCTTGCACCATGTAAACATTGACCTGCACACGCTGGAGCATCGAATTCCATGTTGATTCAGGAGTTGGTTTTGTATTGAAGCGCAAATAGGTTTGATGAAAAAACTGTTCTTTTTGTTCGTCTGTTGCCGCTTCTAAAAAAGAGCAAGTACTCAGAATAAGAATCATCCACACTGTTTTTAAAAGAATGATTTTTCTGATTCGAGATATCTTCTTCATTGTGAACTATCTCAATTTGAACGAATAAGTTTGGCTTCATTCCCAGCACGGAATGACTCTGGACTTCCAGGGTACTTTCGACTGACTTCATCAAAAACTCGAAGAGCCAGTTTTTCCAAGTTCATTTTTTTGTAAGCAACTCCCTTTGCAAAAGAGGCAGAAACAACTTTATTGCTTTGCGGGAACTGATCTTGAATTTTTTGGAAGTAAGTCACAGCACGGCCATACTGCTTTTTTTCCAGTGCCATTTTACCAGCTAAGAAGAGGGCGTTATCGGCATAAATGCTCTGAGAATACTTTTGCATAAATACTGTCAACATCGCTGAAAATTCAGTTTCATTTTGGCTTTGAAATGAAGTTATTATTTCGCTGTAGAGTGAAGTTTCGTCCAGCTTGCTGTAATCTTTTCCTGTGAGTTCTTTATAGAGTGCGGCTTCAGCTTTCGCAGATTCACTGATTTCATTTCGAACCGGTTTTTTCATACCTTTATTAGCGTCGAAACTTTGGGCAGCAAAAGTGATAAACCCTGAAAACATCGTACATGAAAAAACAAGACTTAACTTCAAAATGAAATTCATATTTCACTCCATGGATAATAGACCTTACTTTAAGCATGACACTGTTCTTTGTGGGTCTCAAGACGAGTTATCCACATAAATTGTGGTTTACTGTCGTAATTAGACGTTAGGACAGTCTGAGGATCAGGGTTTCAGCGAAATGCTGCCCTTTTATACATACTTAAACTAATGATTTTACTAATTTTTATTAAAATTCATAGGAATTCAAATCTGTCCCATGACAGATCTTAAATTCATGAGTCGAAAATCTGTCATCTCAAAAACAAAAAGGCCGCAAAACACTTCGGACTTTAAATTGAATGAAGACCCACATGAAGCAATTTCTTCTACTCATTGCACTTCTTTTCATCATCCTGATTCCAATTCACTCTCTCTTATCAAATAAACTGACAGACCTCGGTTCCCAAGGACAAAAAGTTTGCATTCATTTAGTCCATTCAAAAATATTAGAAACCAAATCACTTTCATTTTCTCCACCACAAGAAATGACGGCCCTGCTTTGTGGTGAAAACTTAAAACATTCTCAAGAAAAAACTCTTTATCAATCTTCGGGACTTATTCATCTGTTTGTTGTTTCAGGATCCCATTTTCTAGTCATCGAAAGAATTGCTGTTTTTTTCAAGATTCCTATTTTTTGTCGCCTTGTCTTTTTTATTTTTTTTCTTTTTTTTTCTGGGTTTCAGCCACCGGCGCTTCGTTTCGTCGCACAGTTCCTGCTATTTTCAACTCAGCTCACTTGGGGCAACCAGTTTCGAAGCGATCAAAAAACCATGTTCGCAAGCTTCCTGGTTCTTGTGATCTTCCCCGACTGGATCACTTCATTTTCATTTCTACTCAGTTGGGCAGCGAGCCTGGCTATTTCCTGTTGTTCAGAAATTCAAAACTTCTTCTATCAAATGATCATCAGTCAGGTTTTGATCTTTGTCGTTTTGTTCCCAATCTTAAGCCAACTCCAGTCTCCCCACCTTTTAAGCATGGCTTTCAATTTAATCTTGGGAGGAATACTTTCCATTGTACTTTTACCCATGGCATTCATTGCTCTTTTTTCTGAAAACGCACTTTCGGCTTTTGATCAGTTCAACGGATTCATTCGCCACTTGGTTGAATTCGTTTTCCAATTCGAATGGACAAGATGGCTTGTCGTCGATTTGGAAACAACCACCCCAAAAGTTTTTTTTCTAATTTGGATTTTGGCAATCCACTACATTGCCCATGTGGCCTTTTGTGCTTGGATTCAGAATGATTTGCGCCGTTCACATTTGGCGAAAGAAGCACTGTGATTTCAATGCTCGTCGGATATTTTATCGTTTGGAACGTTGGCCAAGGTCAGTTCACCAGTTTCATTGAACAAAATCATTGCTCCCATTTCGATGCCGGTGGCGAAACTGATATATTTCGAAAATTAAAACCATTATGTTACGGTAAAATGAATCTAATTTACTTAAGTCACTGGGATATGGATCATATCTCTTTTGTCTCTGGTTTTCAAAAACGACATTTTCGTTATTGCGTGATCCCCCCCAAGCATTTACCTAAAAAAAAAATTGCTCAAAATCTTTTTAGAAAAATAAAAATTTGTTTACCAGGGCTTAAATCTTCCACTGAACTGCGCTTGATCTATTCAGGATCAGATGGCAAAAAAGCAAAATCAAACGATCAGTCTATGGTTTATCAAATCAAAGACATTTTAATTCCTGGAGACTCTACAACAACGCAGGAACTAGAATGGGCAAAAAAAACAACTCAAGTGAAACACTTGGTCCTGGGTCACCACGGCAGTCGCAGCAGCACATCAGATTTTTTGTTGGATAATCTAAGCTCATTGAAGATGGCGATTTGTTCTGCTCGAAAAGCCAAATACAAGCACCCCCACCCAAAAGTGGTTCAAAGGCTTCGCTCAAAAAAAATCCCCCAACTCAACACTGAGGATTGGGGGAGTATTGGCATCCAGACTCAAACTCAACCGCCTTAGGCGGTTCAGTTCATTTACAAAACTAGCGAACTAATTGTGAATAAGGTCGGTATTCCATATGCAAATCTTTGGCTACTGGTTCATAACAAACATACCCGCCATAAACATTCACGCCCTTCATCAATGCGGCATCTTTTGCCACTGCGTCTTCGACACCCATTGCTGCTAACATAGAAGCGTATTTCAAAGTCACATTCGTCAAAGCATAAGTCGATGTTCTTGGAACAACTCCTGGCATATTCGGAACACAGTAGTGAATAACACCATCAACTTCATAAGTTGGATTTTGATGAGAAGTTGGCTTACATGTTTCAATACATCCGCCCTGGTCAACAGCAACATCGACAACAACAGATCCACGACTCATGGAAGAAACTAATTCTTTAGAAACCAACATTGGTGCTTTTTGACCAGTGATCAAAACGCCACCCACCAACAAATCACAATCACGAACAGATTCTTCAATGTTTTTTGTATTTGAAAATAAAGTCATACAGCGGCCTTGAAAAATATCATCCAAGTATTCAAGACGAGCCGTATTTGTATCAAGTACTGTCACTGCAGCACCTAAACCCATGGCCATTTTAGCCGCATTTGTTCCAACGACACCGCCACCAATAATAGTGACTTTTGCTGGTTTTACTCCTGTCACTCCACCTAGCAAAATACCTTTTCCAGAGTGATCTTTTTGCAAATAAAAAGCACCGATCTGAGTTGCCATGCGGCCTGCAACTTCAGACATTGGTTTCAATAATGGCAAAGAACCATCTGGCAATTGAATGGTTTCATAGGCGATGGATTTTACTTTTCGTTCAGCTAATACTTTTGTTAATTTCGGTTCAGCTGCTAAGTGAAGGTAAGTGTAGAGAATTTGATTTTCTTTCATTAATTCAAATTCATCTGGCAATGGCTCTTTCACTTTCATGATCATGTCTGCTTTTGCGTAGATCTCTTTTTTTGAATCGAGAATTTTTGCTCCAGCTTTTTCGTACTGTTCATTGGTGATTTGGCTACCTAAACCTGCGTCTTTTTCGACGTAAACTGTATGGCCTTCTTTGACAAGCTGTCTTGCGCCCGCTTCTGTCATACCTACACGATTTTCAGAAATCTTAATTTCTTTTGGAACTCCAATGATCATAAAAAGTCCTTCCTTTTACTGTGGGATATCA
This sequence comes from Pseudobdellovibrionaceae bacterium, assembly GCA_046318875.1. Classification (GTDB taxonomy): domain Bacteria; phylum Bdellovibrionota; class Bdellovibrionia; order Bdellovibrionales; family Bdellovibrionaceae; genus JBKCTJ01. Next base: position 8,938 of record JBKCTJ010000256.1, read on the forward strand.
TAAATATCCCAAAACCCACGGGATTTCAAACGCTGTTATTGGCTTCGGCGAGATCGGCTCAAAATAACTTCAAAACTCCAAGGGACTTTAGCTCAATTTGAAAATGACAAAGTGCGATTCCTTTCAATCGAGCTTCTGGCAATCGAGCTTCTGTTTTCGAGTGATACCCATACAATTCATCCCCTAATATGGGGCATCCGTGACGGTACATTTCATACCGAAGCTGATGAGATCGCCCAGTTCGAGGGCTTAAAAGCCAAGCAAAAACTTTCTGTTCGACTTCTGGGCTATGTAAAAATCTAGAGAAATAACCTTCGATGGATGACAATATTTGATGCTTATTCTGGTGCTTATTCTGGTGCTCTGATTCACTTCTTTGAGCCTTGATCCATGTTCCAATGCACTTGGCAGTGGTGATCGCCTGTTTCCCATATTCAGCTTCGAAGGCTCGCCGTTTTCCACGAACTAAATTGCAAGTCCAATTGAATTCAGAAACAGTTTCAAAATTTTGAGGTAATTTTTCGTAAACTTGGTCAAAATTCTTTTGAGCCTGGGGCGATAGCGTTTCACTCGTGGGCTGTGAGGTGAGGGCTACATAAGACTTTTGTGCTGTGTGATTTTCAAATTCTATGTTCAAGACGGATTGATACTTCTTATTTTTAGCAAAAATCAACAGCCCCGACACTTCATAATCCAATCGATGAACTGGATAAATTTGATAGCCGAGTTGTTTTTGCAAAATCAAACCCAATACGGGCTTCGCTTCTTTGAGGTCCCTCGACGGGACACTCAGCATGAGCGCTGGTTTATGAACACAAATCCAGTCCGCAGACTCTGACAGGATTTGGATGGATTCAAAATTTGTTTCCATATTATTTATTTACTTTTTATTCAGACCGATTAAAAAGATTTCTTTTGAAATTTTGCGAGTGGAGTCTGGTTTTAAAACTTCGACTTTACCAAAGATTTTTTTCATTTCCTGGCTCAATAAACTGAAATCTTCAGAATGAAAAAATTTGCAGACAAAACTCCCATTTTTTTTAAGGTATTTTTTAGCGTAATCTAAAGCCATCATGCACAGATCAAAGGATCGTGTTTGGTCCGTTGACCTGATCCCAGTTGTTTTTGGAGCCATATCCGACAGAACAACATCCACTTGATCAATTCCAAATTTTTCTTTGACGAAAGCGGCTAGATCAAAAGTGTAAATGTCCGCTTGTTGAAAATGAAATCGAGGGTCCTTGACGTTAACAACTGTAAGATCAATCCCAATCACTTGAGACTTCGGACTTTTTCGAAGAACGTACTGCGTCCAGGACCCCGGAGCACAGCCCAAATCCACCACATATTGGTCTGGTTTCAAAAGTTTGAACTTTTGATCAATTTCTTCGAGCTTAAAAACACTTCGAGCCACAAAATTTTCTTTTTTAGCTTTATGAAAGTAGTGATCTTTGGGATTATAAGCCATGGTAGCTCTTGTTATCCTGGTCGGATTCTTTATTTTTGTCACCATTTCTTTCATTGTTATCGCTGTCTTTTTCCCCGAGTGGGTAGGAATTACAGGAAAAAAAGCTTTGGACATTGCCCGCGAACAGCAGGGTTTAAATCCCATTTCCGAAACGGAAAAAAACAGATCTCCCTCGGATGAAAAAACCTAAGGCGCAGACCAATGGAGAATTCGACAGAGGTGAGATTTTGGTGAAATTTCTAGGACTCACAAAACCCCAATTCAGTTGGACGCTTTATGACTGGGCCAATTCAAGCTTTTCAACAACTGTCATGGCTGGCTTTTTTCCAATATTCTTCAAACAATACTGGAGCGAAGGAATGGACCCCAGTCTTTCTACGGCCAGGCTGGGATTGGTCATTTCTGTCTCATCTTTGTTTATTGCTTTTGCGAGCCCCACTCTGGGAACACTGTCTGATCGCATGGGAAATAAAAAAATCTTTTTGATGTTTTTTTGTTTACTTGGAATTTCAGCCTCTATTTCGATGACCTTTATTCCTCAAGGCGGATGGATTTATGCGGCGCTAGCCTATGGAATTGGACTAATGGGATTAAATGCGAGCAGTAGTTTCTATGATAGCTTACTTCCTTCTGTCGCTTCGGGAAAACAGATGGATTATGTTTCCTCCGTAGGCTACGCCATGGGTTACCTTGGCGGTGGAATATTATTTTTAATGAATGTCGTCATGTATCAGAAACCACAATGGTTTGGCTTGGAAAGCGGACTCAGTGGGGTGCAGTTTTCTTTTTTCACAGTGGGATTATGGTGGTTTGTTTTTACTCTTCCACTGATTTTTTCAGTGGAAGAAAAAAAAAGCCAAGGCGCTGCAAACCGTTTTCAACTCTCCCTGATTCGGGACAGTTTTGTTGAACTCAAAGGGACACTGGCTTCTATTTCTTCACAGAAAAATATTTTTTATTTTCTTTTAGCATTCTGGCTGTACATTGATGGTGTTTATACAATCATGACCATGGCTGTTGATTTTGGACTTTCAATCAATCTTGAACCAGGTGATTTGATCCAAGCCCTTTTACTCACCCAGTTTATTGGTTTTCCCAGCGCATGGTTATTTGGAAAATATGCATCAAAACATTCTTGCAAAGCTCCTATTCTGATTTGTATTAGCCTGTATGCTTTGACAACTGTGGTGGCCATACAAATGAGCCAGGCCATTCACTTTTATATGCTGGCCGCTATGATTGGGCTAGTCCAGGGCGGAGTCCAAAGCTTAAGCAGATCACTCTTTGCTCGAATGATCCCAAAAGAAAAAAGCGGAGAATATTTTGGATTTTTCAATTTAGTAGGAAAATTTGCCGCTATTCTTGGTCCGCAGCTTGTAGCACTTCAAGCCTACTTCACTGGTGATTCAAGATCGTCTTTGACAGGTTTAATCATTCTGTTTGCACTTGGCGCCTTTTTCCTGAAGAAAGTCCAGGAACCTGCAAGCACGCCCTAATACAAATGATACTTTTCTGTTTTTTCTCTCCAGTTCAGTTCATCTTGAATCAAAATTTTTTCTAAATCATTTTTTCCTGAATTCGGACTATCGACCCAAGTTCTGAATTCATCACTTCCCGTGATCACATCAATGGCTAATCGATCTGTGACATATTCATAAGAAAAATCACGCCAGATTTTATACTCAGGATCAACCTGACGAAGAGATTTTAAAAATGCGCTCACCACTCGGAAAGGTTTAAAATGCTGATGCTGGTACTGATGATCATCAGCATGAATTTGGATACCCTGACACAATTCAGAGTTAAATTTATAAAAAGTGGGCTGAAAAAAACAAGGCCGAATCACACAACCATTTAACCAATCCCTGTATGTTTCATGCATTTGACCAATAATTTTTTCCACAGGCAGATTCGGCGCACCAATGACTTCCAGAGGCCTTGTCGTCCCCCGCCCTTCGGAAAGATGGGTGCCTTCAATCATCACTGTGCCAGGAAAACAGCGCGCCATATTCAAGGAAGCTGCATTCGGCGAAGGATTGACCCAAGACCGATCTGTGGGCCAACCAAAACCTGAACTTTCAGGATGATAATTTTCCATACTGATCACTTCGAGATCTAATTTAATTTTTTTTTCACTTTGATAAAACTTTGCAAATTCGCCCAAGGTCATCCCGTGGCGAATAGGGATTTGACCGACTCCGACAAAACTTTCAAACCCAGCTTTTAATAAATACCCTTCGATGGGCCGCCCCACTGGATTGGGTCGATCGAGGACGATCAGTCGCTTTTGATATTTTTCGCAAGCCTCCATCATATAAACAAGAGTTGTTAAATAAGTGTAAATTCGCGTTCCAATGTCTTGTAGATCAAACAAGACAATATCAAAAGTCTGCATCATTTCTTCAGTGGGTCTTCGCACTTCGCCATAAAGACTAAAGACAGGAATATGGTAAACGGGATCCAAATAATCCTCGGATTCCACCATATTGTATTGCTTTTCACCTTTCATCCCGTGCTGGGGACCAAAAGCGGAAGCCAACTTGAAGGAACCCACTTGCATCAGCGCATCCAAAGTATGAGTGAGCTTACTTGTAACGCTGGCAGGATGGGCGACCAAGGAAACTCTTTTTCCTTTTAAATCGTTCAGCCGTTTTTGATCGGATAACAAAACATCAATTCCAAATTTAAACATGCATCATCCCCATCCATGAATTTTGATCGTGGAAGTCTGGCTTATTTTTTTTATGTGTCATGGCCCAATAAGAAATTTCATTTGGCATTTTAATCACTGCAGATAATCCAAACCTTGCACTTAATGCTAATTCATTTTCTTTCAGATCCAAATGCAGTTCACAAAAACTAGGCCCGAATTGAAAATACACATTCGAAAATTCTATTCCTGCCAGATTTTGGCTGGGCTTCATTCCAGTTCTTTCACTTTCAAATTCATAGATATTCCAAAACCCCATAGCAGCTAAGTTCACTTCAAAATATTTCTTTGATAAGGGATCGATGGAAGGCATAAGAAAAAGTTCAAAACATGTGGATTTCCATAATTCATCTCGTCGCGTTGAAGAAGCCAGCTGAAATCGCTTTGGTGCAGTGGTTCCTTGGGAAATGTCTTGAACCTTGGCTTGACCAAAACCCTCCCAAGAAAAACAAAATGAAGCTTGGCTTTTGCCCTGAAAAAATTTTCCGTTTAAAACAATCTCACCAGAAGTCTTTGAATCGAAGGGTTTTAATTCAAATTCGGATTTGAAATCATGATGATTTCCGGTGATCACGAATTGCTCTTGTCTAACTCGGGAAGTGACCAAGATGAATATCTTGCGACTTCTTCTGAAAGATCTGCACCTAGTTCCACAACTTTAATGGATTTATAAGAAGCTTGAATTTTACGAACCAATTTATTCATCAAATCATGACCTGCTTTGTACAACACAACATGGCCCATCAAAGGCATATTTAATGTCACAAGGTCACCCAATGCATCCAACAATTTATGACGAACAAATTCATCTGGAAAACGCAGGCCTTCAGGATTCATAATAGTATCTTCAGTTAAAACGATGGCATTGTTTAAGCTCCCACCCAAGGCAAGCCCTTTGGATTTCATCATTTCAATGTCTTTTAAAAAACCAAAGGTTCTCGCCGGGGCAATTTCTTTTTCAAAAGTAGTTTCATTGATATCAATATCTAGTTTTTGTTTGCCAATGCAAGGATGCGGAAAATCAATAGTCACTGTTAAACGCAGTCCCATGTATGGCAGCACATAAGCATGTTTGTCGCCTTCTTCAAAAAAAATAGGTTCTTTGATATAACAGTATCTTCGAGGCTGATCTTGATCAAAAAACCCAACAGATAATATGGCTGATAAAAACTCTTTTGCACTTCCATCACAAATCGGAATTTCCGGTCCGTCGAGCTCAATGAAAAGATTATCAATGCGCAAAGCAGATAAAGCAGAAATGCAATGTTCGATGGTTGCAACTTGAAAATGTTCATTTCCGATTTGAGTTTGATAAGTTGTTGCCATGACATGATCCGCTGACACTTTGATAAATGGGCGGGATTTCAAATCCGCCCGTACAAAATAAATTCCAGTGTCCGCGGGTGCCGGGCTAAATTTCAGCGTGCAAGACTGACCGGAATGAATTCCAATCCCCTTCACAACCACACTTTGTCGAATCGTTCTTTGCAAAAACATACCTTGTTTTATTGTCCTCGGAATTATTCCAGAATCAAGGCGTCCATGCGCGATTTTGCAAAATCTGTCAGACAGCGACCACGTTGGGTTTTTTGAATCAAGCCTTCTTGAATAAGATAGGGTTCGTAGACCTCTTCCAAAGTCCCACGATCTTCACTCAGTGCTGCGGCCAAAGTCTCGATTCCCACTGGACCATTTGCGTATTTTTCATGAATCAAAGTTAAAATTTTTCGATCCATTAAATCCAATCCGTATTGATCTACACCCAACTGATCCAAACCATAAATAGCAGTTTTCTCATCAACGATCCCACCATTCAGGACTTGGGCATAGTCGCGGACTCTTTTAAGCAAACGATTTGCAACCCGCGGTGTCCCCCGCGAACGTTTCGCAATTTGGCTGCCACCATCAGGATTCATTTGAGTTTTTAAAATCACAGCGGATCGCTGCAGGATTTGTTCTAATGCAGATTTATCATAAAACTGAAAACGCTCAACAATACCGAAACGATCACGGAAAGGCGCATTCAAAAGCCCCGCCCGTGTTGTTGCACCAATTAAAGTAAATGGTGCAATTTGAAATTTCATCGATCTTGAACCCAAACCATCACCTGTGACGATATCAATAAAATAATCTTCCATGGCAGTGTAAAGATATTCTTCCAAATGTTTTGAGAGCCGGTGAATTTCATCAATAAACAGAACAGAAAACGGCTGAAGCCCCGTCAATAGCGCTGCGATGTCGCCTTTTTTTTCTAAAGCTGGAGCCGAAGTAATTTTGCAAGTCACACCCATTTCGTTGGCAATGATTTGAGCTAAAGTTGTTTTTCCCAGTCCTGGTGGCCCACTCAAAAG
>JBKCTJ010000257.1:0-2180 GCA_046318875.1 Pseudobdellovibrionaceae bacterium
TTGAAACCTATATTCCATGCGAAACAAATGGAAACCAAAAATTTTCAGTAGATCAAAATCAGGGAATATTTATCGCCCATCAAGAAGAAAAGGTTTTGTTAATCTCGTGATCTGCCCCGCAATTAACCAAATTGCGAATTGATCAATTCAAAAATAAATGTCCTCAACTTCAGGAATGACTTAATAAATTTTGGCCAAGCTTTAATCTTTATCGAGTGGTAAATGTAGCTGTGGTGTTTGAAATGATTGAGCGCTGGAAATCAGGTCAGTCATTTCAAGAACAAAAAAATTTAGGTAATGGGTGTTCGACTACTTTGAAGTATGGTGCGGACGAATGGAATTGAACCATCATGCCCTTTCGGGCGCTACCACCTCAAGCTTGTGTTTATACCAATTCTGGATAGAGCCATAACGGAAGTGTCAAAAAAGACAACTAAATTATTGATTTCACATGGATAAGTTGAGTTCGCTCATTGGCGGTGGGATCAGAGTTCCTAAACTAAATACGAATTTTTGAGCCTCAGCCCCTAGGAAATTCCTAAAAACTGTTTGGCACAATCATGTTATTTATGTTATATTTATGAATAAGGATATGTAGGATACTTAAGGTATATATGTGGAGGAAGGGACTGCTTTGGAAATCATCATCACTCAATGGGCTTTAGATTCATACTTGGAGTTGAAGCACGACAAGACCTTCACCGACCAGGAATACAAGCAGCAGATTCGTCCTGACGTTTTGCTATTGAAGAACTATCCCAATGATCCGAAGTTTTCGAACTCGAAGTTTTGGTCCATTGCTGAGTCAGGAACACGCATCCAAGACGGCTATAAAATGAAGTGGCATCAAGTGGGAAATGGCAAGGTTCAGATGCGGCTTCCGGTGGGAATTATGAATGAAGCGTATTTGTGTGAGGCTTACATAAAAGCTGATCCGAAGAAAGAAAAAAGAAGATTGGAAAAATTTAGAACACATCTTGAATTGATCCGACAAAATCGACACACAGAGTGTGGGAGGTTGAAATGAGAGCGCAAAAAATGACTCCTGATTTACAGGTTGAATTGATTGAGGTTGGCCACATGATGAATCAATCAGGGCTTCCGCATGAATTCATCGCGGCTGCCGTTCAAACCGCATTTGGATTTGAAGGTGTTTATAACCTGATGAAAATGTGGGTTGATGAAACTGACCAAAAAGAGCGAGATGAAATCGTCGCTGATATTCAAGATCTTATTGATGACTGTGCTCAGAAAGAAAAAGTCGAAGGAGTTTATATCCGATTCGATGATCTGGAGACCATTGCAAAAAATGTTCGAGGTTTTAAAGACAACTTAAGGGTGGCCATTGATAAAAATGGGGGGATCAAGAAATTGGCTGAGTTGACTGGGATTCCGCAACCATCACTTTCCCGTTTTTTCGGAAGTGCCACGATGCCTCGGAGAACGACTTTACTTAAAATCGCTCGTGCCTTAAATCTTAGTCAGATTGAAATTGCAACTGAGTGGTCACGATAGTTGCCGATGTTTTGGATAAGGAATTGCAAAGCTTGAGGGCTAGACATCAAAAGCAAATTTCGATTGAAGAATAACTTAAATTTATTTTGCTGATGGGAAAGTGCCCTTTTGGATTTTATTACTGCTTAGGACCCTCGGTAACACCAGTACCGCCGGTTGCTCACACCCTGTGATCAAAGAATCGCTGGTCCTACCTATACAAAATTGTTTTTCCGATCGATGGTTAATTTAAACAGTTAATTTAAACTGTTAACCAAGGGGATCTTATGAAAAACACAATGAGGCTTTTAGTTTTAGTCAGTTTACTTGCATCGTTTTCCGCTTGCGTCGAAACGACGATGCCACTTTGCAATCAAAGTAATAAGCTTGATGTTCCAAATTTTGCAAAATCCTACACCAGCACAGTTTTAGATAGTGACTTCAACTTATCAAATACGAAGATGCTGATTCAAAAGGCCGGAACTGGCATGTATAGCATCACGACCAATGGCCAGGTTTCTCCAGTTTCAACGTGCACACTCGGCAGTAAAACCATCGCCGAATTTTCTACCGAATACGGCACATTTCAACAATACGTGCTGAATGTAAATGATCAAAATACAAACACGCTGACCTTCAGTATGCTCATCACTGGTCAGCAAGATCTAAATAACGCGGGCCTAAAG
>JBKCTJ010000258.1:0-8666 GCA_046318875.1 Pseudobdellovibrionaceae bacterium
GGATTTTTCAAGTGCTATCGATTGCTTTATCTATATTTTTTCTCGTTGTCAGTGGATATTGGTTTGTTTTTTCCGAGATGCGATATTTAATGAATATTCTGGTTTTTCCATTTTTGGTTTTTTTGATCGCCATCTTTGCTCATAATTATAGATACACACATTACATTGTGCCTTTTGCTTGGTTCGCTTTTTTCGTTCATTCTTTGTTTTTATACAAACCTGCAGTAGCCACAACACCTCAAAGTTTAGAATGTTTAAAACGTCACATTGTTCAAAATAATCTTGAAAATGGAATTGCCAGCTACTGGGAAGCAAAGAAAATCAGATCCTTAACCGTTGGCCAAATTCAACTGACCCTCGTCGCAGTATATTTTGAATTTTTTAACCATATTCACAATAGAGATTGGCAAAAAAAAGATGCCCAAGGCCAGACCCTAAAGCCAGATTTTGTGGTTTTAAATTTAGCACAGCCGACGTATTTTGATGAGGAAGAATTAGTTGCAAAATTTGGCTCTTTTAAAAACTTATTTGTGTGCGAAAATTTCAAACTTTTCCAACTTTAATTTGAATACACTGGTTCAACTTCCCATCACAATTTTATCGCAAAACTTTTTTCAAGCATCTTAATTTCAGATGCTTTTACGCCAAGATCTGCAAAATGGACTCGCCAAGGGCGAACGGAATCTTTTATTTCTTCAATGATTTCTTTCGCTTTCTGGTCAGACAAACGAAACTTTGGGGCCATGGATAATGCATTTTTGAAGGAGGCAATTTTTCCCTCTGGGCCGCAAGTCATTGCTAATGCATAAGTATCTGAATGGATCAAAGATGGCACAATATCATATGCTGGGGACAGATCCCAGTGGCGGGAGTCTGAGCAGATAAAACCAAAATTTCGAAGGTGATCGTCATTATTATAAACCGCTATATTGAAAATGAGTCTTCGGAATAATTCTTGTAGATCTTTTTCATGGTTGGAAGAAAATTTGATGATCGCATCGGCAAGAGAGTAATAGCTCCAGTTGGAGTATTCGCTTTCATGAAGCCCTGTGATTGTCAGACCAGAAATAAACGGAATTCGCTTTGTCCCTTGACGATCAAATCTTTCAATCAAATAAATACTACGGCCATCAACATAATGCAGATCAATTGCTGGGACGTTTATTCCACATTTTTTTGCTAAGCTCATGCTTGCGTATTCAATAAGAGCTTCGTCTTTACTGTCGTGTGAAACAGAAAATTTAGCCAAATACTGCTTTTCTTTCCAGTCTACTGAAGCTTTTGGCCTGGCTCCTCCCAAGGATGGTCCATATTCGAGAAATGCTTTTAATCTTTTTGAATCAACAGATAATAAAGCATCATCAACTGCTCCCAGACAATCCGAGAGCCCAAGCTTTGATATTTTTTTTTGCGTATGATCTGTGTTTTTAAAGTCACCATTAACATCATAAACTCCGACCTGCCCATCACTTCGACTCGAAAATGCAAGAGCACCCACGCGATCTTCTGCGGATGCTGCTATGAATTCTATTTCACTCAAGGATCTACCGAATTTCTTTTCAAGCAAATACCGTCCCCACTTATCCGGAGCAGCATCACGAATTCCATTGAATACATAATGACCATCTGGCGATTCATGGGTCACATCCATCAACGGCAGTTGAATTGGATCGACAGATAAAGCATCTGATCGCTGTAAATACTGCAAACCATACCGAAACGTACTTGATGAAAATCGACCTGATTCAGAAAATTTTAAAAGACCACAGGGCACCCATCCATCATTTAAATAAATATAAACATAAATTTGTTTAAGCACTAAAAATTAACCTCATCTTTTGAGATTTTTTTTCTGCTTTTCAGCTTTGACCGAGTTCTCCGAACCTCGAGCTCGACTGCTGAAATATCATTTTTTGGATCAAGAGCTACGGCAAGTCCCGGCAACAAATTGAGTATACTGAGCAGTTGAATAAAAACCCCGAGGGAAACTCCAGGATGACCGGCTTCCATTTGAGAAATGGTCCGGCGATCAAATCCCGAGCGCTTAGCGATTTCAACAAGGCTCATTTTGCGGCGCTTTCGAGCGAGCTGAATCAGCAAGCCAACCTCTTGCAAGGTGCGGGTAGCTTCCTGAGTCATCATTTGCTGAGAGGCTAATCGTTTAATATGTACATCCCTATGTCTTTAGATGCTAATTATTGTACATTTTAATGCACATTAGTCAAGAAATCTGCACACTTCTAGACTAGTAAATCAGAAATAGACTAAGGAATAGATCGAGAGAGCAATTGGGGCATTGATCGTTTTCGTCTTTATCTACGTCTTTATCTTCCTACACTCTCTAAAAAAAAATCATTCACTAAACATTGAGTATTTGTGCAAATTTTGTCAGAGGAATGATTTCAGTTTTATACTCGGGAAATTCAGTATGTTTTTTTCCCAGATGAACTTGATAATATCGGGGAATAGGTAAAACTTTTGAGAAATATTTTAAATGAGTTGCAAGATCATGTTCCCCAGTTTTGCATTCAACGGCAAAAAGTGGTTTGCGATTTTTCATAACCACAAAATCAAGCTCTCTCTTGTTTGAATCTCGATAAAAATTCAACTCCATTTTTTCTCCGTCATAATCAGTGTGAAAATGGCAAAACTTTAAAAGTTGACTTGCAATCAAATTTTCAAAACGTGCTGCAGGGTCTTCCACTAAGGACCAGTCCCACATAAACACTTTCTTTTCTTTATTCGCAGCTCGGGCAACAGAAAAACCATAAGCCTGTAGACGGAAACAATAGTAGAGATTTTCAAAAATCGAAACCCACTTATCTGCAGTTTCAAATGCGACACCCAAATCTTGACGGAGATTTGCTATGGAAAGCAAACTTCCGACTTTTGAAGGTAATAAATTGGAAAGTAATTTTAACTGAGTAATATCCTTCACACTTTCCATGGAGAGCAAGTCTTCTTGAATAACCCGTTCTTGACGTTCCAGCTGCCATCGCTTCCAATGACGTTGATTGGATTTTAAAAATGGCTCGGGAAAACCTCCGAATTTCAAGAGTTGTTCCAAATCTGCTTGATTTGGTTTCGAATTAATTTCGCGCAATGAGAGTGGATGAAGTCGGTAATAATGGTAGCGCCCCTGTAAAGAATCGCCTCCCTTTCGAAAACAATCCAACCGCGTACTTCCTGTAATCAAAAAACTGATCTTTGACTTATGACCATCGTAAAAGCCTTTGACAAGATTTCGCCACTTTTTGTATTTGTGGATTTCATCTAATACGATAAGCTTTTCGCCCATAGGAATTTCACCCTGCGAAAGCATTCTCTGAATACGCGGAATATCCCAATTCAAATAAGCCGGATGGGCTTCATCCCCAGAATGCAATAATTGAAACGATAGAGTCGTTTTACCGACTTGACGAGGCCCCCCAAGAAATACCATTTTTTCTGAAAGATCCTGCTGAATTTGTTTATTAAGATAACGAATCATGCACGTAGTTCAAACATGCATAAAATAGAGTCAACTCTAATTTATGCGTGTATAAACTAGAGTTAACTCTAATTTATACTTATAGTTTAAATGCTAGAAAATTATGAAATACCATTGTCTCTGCTGAGTTTTAAAATCCGCTCTGCTGATAAAAATCGAACTTTTGGCAGATTCACACCCTCAGATTCGATATTTGGACACACAACAATGGGTTGAAATTCTGGATTGAGCTTACAAAATTGAAATAATCCCTTTAGCTCGCTCTCTGCTGGTGGCTTCGTCTTAACTTCAATTGCCCACTTTTCACCATCAGGACCAAGAACCACAAAATCGACTTCATAGTTTTTATCTTTCCAATAAGTTGTTTCCCAGCCTGCCTCAATAAAGCGGGCACCGATGGCATTCTCTAAATAATGTCCCATGCGATTCGCATTGGGCTTTTCATTGTTGGGTCTTTCAAAAGCGCGGATCAAAGCATTATCATGGACAATTAGTTTTGGAGGACTGGACCGAGTTCGAATCATATTTGCGGAATATTTCATGACTCCGGTCACTAAAAAGCCATATCCCAACAGTTCTAAATAATGTTGTAAAGTCGCCATCGCGCCGCGATCTTGGAGCAAACCCTGCAATTTGTTTAAAGAAACAATTTGAGCCGGATGCCCAATACAAATGCTGAAAATTTGTCGAAGCAATGTAGGATTTTGAACAGGATGAAGCTGTAAAATATCTCGTCCAATGGCAGGCTCCACGATGGAATCTCTGATATAAGCACTCCATCGTTGTCGATCCGGAAGAAGACTGTGGGATCCTGGGTAACAACCAAATTCAATAAAATCGTCGAAATTCATTTTAAAACATTCAGCAGCTTCGCTGTAATTCCAATGTTCGATTCGAATTAATTCATAGCGGCCTGCTAAGCTCTCTTTAAGATCTTTTTCGATTGCAAGTGCAGCCGATACCAACAAAACAAGTTTTATTTTTTTCTCACTTTGGTCCCATAATTTTTTGATCGTTTCCGACCAACCTGGGATCTTTTGAATCTCGTCAATTGCAAGAAGTGGATTTTTTAGAGCCAAGGCTTGGCGCCATAAGGTTTCAATTTCATCTGTGGATAATGGAATGGGGGAATCTGCAGAAAAATAAATCCCTTGGTCTACAAAAATTTGTTTAATTGCTGTGGTTTTACCCACTTGCCGTGGCCCAATCAGTACTTGGATTAAAGGTGATTTTTCTTTGAGTCTGGCCCTTATTTTCCGTTCAAATTCTCTAGAAATATTAGTCATTTCAATATAATAGAAAATATGTAACAATTTGTAAAATGAATTTTATAAATCGCTAGACATGAACTATCCCTGAAGCTTAAACGCCTTTACAGTGAGGTAACAGCTATTTGTTGTTTTCTAAAACAGGATGAGCTGCGCTTGCATCTAAAAGAAGCAGATCTAAAACCATGGATTGTAGAAAAATATCATTTTTTATTTTTGGATCTTTAATTTTCTTTCGAAGCCGGGATCATCTTATAAAACAAAAGCTTTAATGTATTTGCTTAAGAAAAGATCCGAAGTTCTTGCAAACAGAGTGGCAAAACCATCCCAAGCTTCGAGCTGAGCATCATTCATCTCTTTTGGCTTTGCGGCATGCTTAAGGTTCGCTGATAGCCATACTCAAAATACTTCAGTGATTTTAAAATTTGAGAATAATAGTATCCAACCAAACCATTCTTTTCTACAGTCCGATTATTCCCAATAAACTTTGGACATTGGAAATTTTTGATCCCTTTCAGCCAAAACCAAATCTGATTTGACCATTTCCTTAACCAAGGTTTCAAAACTTGTCTTTGGCACCCACCCCATTTTTTCTCGAGCCTTTGTTGCATCTCCTAACAAAGTTTCAACTTCAGCTGGTCTAAAATATTCAGGGTCAATTTTTATGATTGTTTTACCAATTAAATTTTTTGCATGGGCAGGAATTTCACCAACACCAGGGATTGATTTCAATTTAAATGCATCCACTTCTTGAACAATACCGACTTCATCAATTCCTGTGCCTTTCCAACTGAGTCTGATTCCCATTTCTGATGCTGCAATATTCATAAAATCTTTGACTGTTTTTTGCTGACCTGTGGCGACTACAAAATCTTCCGCTTGTGGTTGCTGCAACATCATCCACATCATTTCAACGTAATCACGGGCATGCCCCCAGTCTCTTTTTGAATTGATATTCCCCATGTAAAGACAATCATCTATTCCATGTAAAATACGTGCTAAACCACGGGTGATTTTTCTGGTGACGAAGGTCTCGCCTCGAAGCGGACTTTCGTGATTAAACAAAATTCCATTACACGCATAAAGTCCATAAGCTTCGCGATAATTGACCGTGATCCAATAAGCATAAAGTTTAGCTACGGCATAAGGCGATCTTGGGTAAAAAGGTGTAGTTTCTTTTTGTGGAATTTCCCGCACAAGACCATACAGCTCAGAAGTTGAAGCTTGATAAAATTTAGTTTTTTTTTCAAATCCTAAAATTCTGATCGCTTCTAAAATCCTCAAAGCACCCAGTGCATCAGAATTAGCAGTGTATTCTGGTTCTTCAAAGGAAACGGCCACATGGGACTGAGCAGCTAAGTTATAAATTTCGTCGGGCTGAACTTGTTGCATGATTCGAATGAGAGAACTGGAGTCCGTCATATCCCCGTGATGAAGAAACAAACTGACATCTGTGTTGTGGTGATCTTTGAAAAGATGGTCGATTCGGTCTGTATTAAAAAGTGAAGTTCGTCGCTTAATCCCGTGAACTTCGTAATTTTTTTCCAATAAAAACTCGGCCAGATAGGCTCCGTCTTGCCCTGTAATACCTGTGATCAGTGCTTTTTTTTTCATAGTTCTTGGAGACTATTGAAACTTAATAGAAAAAGCAATTTGAACATTCTGGATATCACTCTGGAATTGGCCGACATCTCCAAAGTTTGTCCAAACCACAGTAGTGACCTTGGGGTATGCCATGGCGCAACGCGCGTTCCTAATTCAGAATATGTTGGCATGCTTTTGACACTTCAAGCACAACATGAGGATATCCAAACGCTCAGATGTATTTATTGATTCAAAGCTCTCCGCATTGCGGACAAATCATCCTTATCTGCTGTTGTTTCAAAAAGAAGACTGGAAAGATTACGCTGTTTTGTTGGCAAAAATTTATGACGTTTTGGAAGATGAAACGAAACGAGTTCCCTTTGATCTATTGAAATCTGTGGCATTGCAACATTATGCAACTCGGCTGCAGAATCAGTCTCTGGACCAAAAAATATCTCAGTTTTTTTTAATGATGATTGCTGAACTGGATGTTCTGAAGGATTCCCACGATGAATCAGGACAGAGATATCTTGAAACCACAAGATCAGGCAAACAACTTTTACAAATGATTGAAACATTGATCGAACAAAAGACCCAATTTTCAGGCACAAGTGCCGAAGTGCTCTTGGGATCTTTGAATAATCTTTTAACTGTCGGCACAGGAATCACTTTAGAAAATGCCATCTCTCATCATAAAAATAAAATCTCAGAATACAAAAAGGATTTAGAACGTATCCAAACCATGGGTGTTGAGTTTGCGGAATTACTGCCCATGGGCCATTCTGCTGAAGCGCTTTTTCGACAAGCCGAAGAAGCTGCAGTTATTTTGTTAGTGGCCATTGAAGATGTCAAAACAGCTATTGATAAAAAAAGAGAAGACCTCGCCCAGAGTTATTTGAAAAAAAACAAGTCTGCTGGCAGCACGATTCAAGCTGTCACCGAATTTTATAGCATTCTCTATGAAACCAAAGAGTACCTCAGTTATATCAAAGCCAAAGACATGCTCTCTTTTTTGCCGGGCTATGCAGCTCGTTTTGCACATAAAAATGTTGATAAAATATTATTTGACGCTTTAAAAAAAGATTTGATCACCAAAGAAATTCTACAAAAATCAAATTTAAAAAACTTTCAATCTCAGTTCCAGCTTGCAGACCAAATCATCGGACAACAGATCAAATCACAAATTTATTTGCTGCAACAACAAGTTTTTTACGCAATCACATCCGACTTGATCGGAGCCCACCAACAACTCCGAAAGATCATTTCCCAGTTTCATGAAAACCCGAGCCAGGTTTTTCACTTTTGCGAAAAACAACCTTTAAATGCAAATCTTTCTTTTGAAAGCGATTCTGGCGATGTGACACTCTTTGATTTTAACCGAAATATAGACGGTCCTCCTCAAAGTTTTTCAAATTCAGTTCTTGATGAAAATGAAGAAAAAAGCTTATTCCTTTCCCTGCTTGCAGCCGAAGAAAAAACTGTTCAATTTATTTTGGAACAAGTATCAAAATACTTTTTAAGTCATGAGGTCTTGTCCATGTCGGAATATCAATTTAAGCAGGGCTTGATTGAATATTATGTATTGTCTGAAATTGCTCTTTTTGACTCAAAGTACAGGACCGAATTTGACTGTTTAAAAACCATTCAAATCAAATACCAGAATGAATCCTACTCTCTTAAAAATGTTTCATGTTTTAAAATTTATCAAAGGTCGGTGATATGATTTTTCAGAAAAATGACATCGAACTCGCAGGTTGCTTAAGGCGGCTATTCAAAAGTCGTTTCATTTTGAGGAGCCAAAATTTGAATTGGTTTCGCACAATCATCGACCAACGTGAATCTATTCAAAATATTTTAGACAAGTTCTTGCTGCATCTTGAAATTAATGAATCCCTGGGTATCATTCAAATTCGTCCGATGAATGATGAAGCTGAAGAAGCCATTGCCTTTCAGATGGGTCGAAAAAGGCAACTTTCACCCTTTGCTTCAATGATGCTTTTGTTTCTGAGACAAGAGCGCATCCTTTATTTCATGAATCCCCAATCAGACTCATTTCCCAAAACGGAAACAAAAACAATGAGGGATTTTATCGAGACCTTCCATCCATTTAAAGTGGAAGTGGGGGACGAACAGTCAAGGATTACGTTTTGGGAAAGTTTTCTGCAACAGGAAATATGAATATCGAAGACCTCGGAGAAGTCTATGGAAGGAAAGATGGCTTATGTCTTTTTCTGGTTCGTTTTTATCACAATCAAAATCCAAATAAAAAAATTACTTTAGGACGTGGTTGGTGGTATCAAAATTATAAAGTATCGGAACAAAGT
>JBKCTJ010000259.1:0-1896 GCA_046318875.1 Pseudobdellovibrionaceae bacterium
GCCACAAGAAAGATGGAACTGATTTCTTTTACGGAGCAGCTCTTTCAATGGTTACTCAAAAAGATGATGGCCAGGCAAATACAACTTCGTTGGGTGCAAACATCGAGAAAAAAGAAACTACAACACTTCCAGTTGTTGTCGGTGTTGAGCATGACGCTATGTCATGGTTAGTTGTTCGTGGTTCTGTCACTCAGAACTTTTTATACAGCAGTGACAAAGTTTCTACTAAAAATGGCGCGACTACTGACGGTGTCAATACTGTTGACGACAACACAGTTGTTGCTGCTGGTTTGGGCTTCAAGTTTAACAAGTTTATCCTTGATGCAACACTAGCTGCTGCAGCTCATGGCAACTTGGGTTTTGATGCTGGCGACGCTCCTGCGACAGGAACAGCTGATCCGGATCAATCCCAAGCTAGAAACAACTTCTTAGCAAAAGCTGCTTTGACTTACATGTTCTAATATTTTCATAGAAATATGAATTTTGAAAAGCCAGCTGAAAAGCTGGCTTTTTCTATTTGTGAAACAGTTATTAGGTCCGGAGATTTCGGATCTACAGATTCTTGCTCGGAAGATAAATTGTTAAACTTTATTGCTCTATTATTTTTAATTTCTGGTGCCTTCGCCGATGTTCTGGCTTCAGTGGCAAAGTTCGAAGACAAGTCAAGTTCAAGCAATTGCCGATAAGGTTGGAATTGGTGGCAACTGGAACTGGCCACTAAAGCAATTGACATGTGCCCAAATTGTATTGCATTATGAGCATATGTCCATCGAAAGACATCTCAAAAAATTTTTAGTGGAATCCTCAAAATCAATCCTTTTACTTGGACCCCGTCAAACCGGAAAATCAACACTGATTAAACAACTTGGCCCAAGCGTCGTTATTAATCTTGCAGATCAGGCCGAGTTTACAAGATTTCTAGCTGATGCTGGATTACTTCGGCGTATAGTTGGTAACACGCAAAAAGTAATGATCGACGAAATACAGCGAATTCCATCTTTGCTGAATACGGTTCAAGCTTTGATCGATGAAAACAAATCACGCCAGTTTTTCTTGACTGGTTCTAGCGCACGAAAATTAAGGCGCGGAAATGCCAACCTTCTGCCGGGAAGGGTGCATGCATATTCTTTGGGTCCGCTTACTCCGCTTGAGCTAGGTAAAAGCTTTAACATCGATAAAGCTTGTCGTCGCGGTCTTCTGCCAGAACCTTATTTAGATGAAAGTCCGAAGTCTTGGCAAAAAACTCTTCGTACCTATGCGGCGACTTATTTAAAAGAAGAAATTCAAGCTGAATCATTGACTCGAAACCTCGAAGGGTTTTCACGGTTTTTCAACATTGCTGCAGCTTGGTCAGGTGATTTTGTGGATTTCACGAAGTTGTCGTCTTTAGCAGAAATTGAAAGAACTTCAGCAAAACGGTATTTCGATATTCTGTTGGATACACTTGTCGTTCATCGTTTAGATGCATTCGCAAAGAGTGAAAAAGTACGTTTAATTCAGCATCCTCGATTTTATTTTTTTGATGTCGGAGTCTTAAACGGAATCATGGGAGAGTTTGAAGTTCCAGAAGATCGCATCGGACGAGTCTTCGAACATCTTGTCGTTCAAAGTATCATTTCAATTGCACAGTCTTTGGATAAAGATGTGCGTACGAGTGTTTTTCGAATGCAGTCAGGACGTGAAGTTGACCTGATTTTAGAAGATGGTCGAAACCTTTTCGCCATTGAAATAAAAGCGACTAAAAAAGTTCGCGAAAGCGATTTCAATGGCCTTTCTGCATTCCAGAATTATTACGGCAAAAAACACAAAAGTTTACTTGTGTCGCGGGACTCAAAACGACAAGAGTTTAAACAGGGCCTTGCCATTCCGTTTGATGATTTGTGGACAGAGCTTGGT
>JBKCTJ010000260.1:0-7511 GCA_046318875.1 Pseudobdellovibrionaceae bacterium
CCTTTGACGTTTTCGGCAGACACTTCAATTTTTTCAAAACGTTCTACTTTTTCAAAATAGGAAGGAACGCTCAAACAACCTTCGTTTAAAGAAGTTTTGCCGACACCTTTGACAATTTTTGGATTAATTAAAACCAATGGCTGTTTTACTTTCGATTCGAGGTCAGTTTGATCTTCAATCTCAAGATCATCGGAATCTTTTTTAAATCGAGCTCGAGTATCGATGACCAGAATTTGTTTGGTTTCGCCAACTTGAGGTGCCGCTAAACCAATTCCCTGGGCATGATACATCGTCTCAAGCATATCATCGACAAGTTTGGCAATTTTTGCGTCAAAAACTTCCACAGGAGTCGAAACTTCGCGCAATCGCGGATTGGGATAAGTTAAAATTTCAAGCTTTGCCATGATCGCTTTTCCTTCGTTGTGGCCGTCATCATACCTGATTTCGTGCCTGAAAGTAAGCCTATCTTTTGCCTCTAAAAATCATTACACAGGCGCCAAATGACATTAAAATGTGGGGCATCCATGCCGAAAGCAATGGAGATAAAAATCCATGAAGTCCCAAAGTGAATGTGGAACTGGATAGAACCCAAAAAACGAATACCAAAACAAAGGCTATTCCCAAATTCAAAACTGTTCCACCAGACCGAGCCTTTCCGATGCTAAACGGAAGACCCAGCAAACACATAATCAATCCCACAGAAGCAAAGGAAAACTTGTTATGGTATTCCACTTCATACCTTAAAGTATCAAGGCCTGCTTCTCTGTTTTTATCAATAAATCTGCGAAGTTCTTTCACAGAAAGCATATCCGAAGTGTGTCCTGAACTTTGAAGATCTGAAGCATCCTCGCTCATGACTATGGTTTTTTCTTGAAAATTATTTGTCAGGGGAAAGCTTGAGTCAGATTGAAACACTGTGACAGTTCCGTCAAAAAGACCCCAGGAATTCTGACTCAGTTCAACCCGGCTCGCCGTGATCATCTGCAACAGATCCCAGGTATCAGAAAAAAAATAAAGAGTCAGTCCCTGAGCAACATTTCCTTCCTGGGATAAGGTTTTAATATTGAAAATGGCATTTTTAGATCTATACCAAATTCGATTGGTTTTCACTGTGGAAAACATAGAAGGCTTTTTTTCGATATCCCGATAATAGATATAATTTTTTTGTTTAGTTAAAGTGGGGACGGCTTGGTCTGTAATCATAAAACCCGTTAAGGAGACCAGAACGACCGATATCAGCATAGGGGCCGAAAGCCGCACCAGTGAAATCCCACTCGCAAACAGGGCTACTAATTCATTATTTTTTGAAAGGTTCGAAAGAGTCACCATCAAAGCAGTTAAGCAGGCTACAGGAAGCATCTTGACTAGAATTTCAGGCAATCCGTAGACATAATAAGACATCAACGAAACTTGGTTGATGTCTTTAAAAGTAGATATTTTAGACATAGCATCGATGGCCACAAAGAGGGTCACAAAAACGATCAGCGCACCCAAAAGCACTGCCCAAAAGTTTTTTAAAATGTAGCGATCGATCAACATCATCCGCTTAATTATGATTGACTGGGTTATTGATTCCTAGTCTACTTTCATTATGGCCTTACGCGTCTTACTAGCTGATGAAAGTTCGACAATTAAAAAAGTCATCCAACTGTCGCTCCATGATTTTGGAGTCGAGGTGAAAAGCGTATCCAACGGCTTGGATGTGATCTCAGTCCTTGAAAACTTCAAGCCCGATATTGTTTTTGTCGATGTGTTGTTAAGTAAAAAAACGGGCTACGATGTCTGTGCGGAAATCAAACATCACCGACTCTATGGAAATATTCCTGTTGTTCTGATGTGGAGCGGTTTTATGAGTCTGGATGAATCAAAAACGATTCAAGCAAAACCAGATTCTCGCCTTGAGAAACCTTTTGATTCCGAGCAAATTAGAAACATGGTCAGCGGTCTAGTGCCAAGGGCCAATTCAAATCCAATAAAAGATTTTTTAGATTTTCCGAAGATGCCAGATTTCTCAGAAGACGCTGAAAAAATTAAAAAGCTCATTGATGAGAAAAATCATATTTTTCAACAAAGCACGCCTAAAAGTACCTCCAGTTTTGAAAGAGAGGCCCCACAGCGGCAACCGGTTCCACCTCCTCCAAATGAAGATTCCGTCTTAACTAGGATCGATGAGGAATGGGCTCAGCAACCAGTAAAAAGATCAGATCCTTCCCATAAAAAAACCGAATTCAATGATTTTGGAATCAAAGATTTATCCCAAGTGAAAATCAAGATCACTGATGATTTTGAAGAAATCAGTTTTGACGACCAATCTCAAAACTTGAGCCCAAATCAAGATTTTCACCAAGATCAAAATCACCATGAAGATTCTTTTCAATCCCACAACTTGAAACAGAATGAACCATCCCGTGGAACAACTTCTACTTTGACCAATACAACCTTGCCGAGTCATGAACAAATGGAAGAAATGATTCGCGATCAAGTGCAAAAGATTGCCACAGAAGTCTGCCTTAAGATGTGTCAAAAAATCCTGCCAGATATTGCAGAAAAATTGGTCCAACAAGAGATTCAGCGCATCCTGCTTGAAAACCCTCAGAAATAGAACGATAACCATTCCATGCTAGAAATTAAAAATTTAATTGACCTTGCTCTCGCAGAAGACATGCCTGGCAGAAAAGACATCACATCAGACGTCCTGGCACAATCACTTCAAAAAAAACAAAAATTCGGAATCGCAAAACTTAAAGCCAAACAAAACTTAACTCTTTCGGCTTCTGTCTTATTTGAAGAGACGATGAAAACAGAAGACCCGAGTATTCAGATTATGTGGCAATTCAAAGACAGCCAAAAAATTTCTTCAGGCCAAAATGTCTGCAGTCTTGAAGGAAATTTAATTTCAATTCTACGAGCAGAACGAGTCGCTTTAAATTTTTTAGGTCGATTTTCAGGAATTGCGACCATGACCCAAAAGTTTGCTGATGCCATTCAGGGAACGAAAACCAAGATTCTAGATACAAGAAAGACGATGCCCCTGTATCGTGATTGGGAAAAAAAAGCAGTTCGTGATGGCGGCGCAGTCAATCATCGACGGGATTTGAGTGATCGTGTGATGATTAAAGACAATCACATCGCCATGATGGGATCTATTGAAAATGCAGTGATTCAAATGCGAAAAGACTCAACAAGGCCTTTGATTGTGGAAGCTTCAAATCTGGATCAAGTCATCCAATGTGTTTCATTAAAAGTGGACCGCATTCTTTTAGACAATATGACAAATGATCAAATCAAAACTTGTTTAAATGTTATTCCCGCAGATATTGAAGTGGAAGTGAGCGGAAACATGTCTTTGGACCGAGTCCGAAGCGTGGCAGAACTTGGCGTTGATTTTATCAGTGTGGGTGCAATTACCCATTCTGCGCCAGTCGCTGATTTTTCACTTTTAATTGAATGGGCGGATTGATTGGGAAACTCGATGAAACCACAAAACGCAACGAAGACTGAATCACCTCTGAATGATATCAAAATGAATGCTTTTACATCCAAGTGGGCTAAACAACGAGGTATTCCCGTTCAGTATCTTGAACAAATTAAAAGCACCCACGAATATGCAAAACAAAAAATATTTAATGAGCTCACAGAAAATGATCCTTTCCACTTAACCTTAACGGATCAACAGACCCACGGCAGGGGTCGCGGAACAAATACTTGGAGCGTTGAACAAGATGGCAGTTGTCTGCTATCCACTTGGAGCTATTTTGTTCCAGAAACTCCCCACCCAACTTTTCCCATTCGAGTTGGTCTTGGACTTTTTAAAGCAGCTATGAGCACATGGCCCTTTCTTGAATGGTCAATCAAAGCCCCAAATGATTTACTTCTTGAAGGAAATAAAATTGCCGGCTTACTAAATGAAACCGTGACTCAAGGAAATCAGTTTGCAGTTTTCATCAGTCTTGGAATGAATGTTTGGAGTGCTCCGGAGAAAGTTCAAGATGCTGTCTCCTTGGTAGAATGTCTTCCCGAAGATTGCCCTTTGCTTGCAGATGATTGGATTAGTTTTCTTGATCATCTGAGTTTCGAGCTCACTGAGTGCATTCTCAAATCCAATGAGTCACTGACTTTCTGCGAACGACAATCCGTAATTCATTCTTTGAATTTAAATCCCGCCATTGAAAATCCCTATACAAAATTGGATCCTTTTGGAAATTTAGAAACAAAATCCGAAACCATTTCGTGGTTAAAACTTTAAGGATAAGCTGAAATGCCGACTTACGTTGAAAAATTAAATTTAGGAATGAAAGCTCAAGCATTTGAATTACCGGGCGTTGAGGGCAAACAATTTGTATTTCGTCCGGAATCAATGACGACACCATATCTGATCATGTTTATTTGTAATCACTGCCCTTACGTCAAGGCCATAGAAGATCGTTTGATTCTTTTGGGACAAGACTTGAAACTTAAAAACATTCCTGTTTTTGCAATCTGCTCCAACGACCCCAATGATTATCCCGAAGATTCTTTTGAAAACATAAAGGCTCGATCTGAGTTAAAAAAATATTCTTTTCATTATTTGCACGATGAAACCCAGCAAGTTGCAAAAACATATGGTGCAGTTTGCACCCCAGACTTTTTCTTATTCAATAGAAAATCAGAGTTGTCCTATCGTGGCCGCCTCGATGATTCCTGGAAGGACCCTCTGTCTGTTCAAAAGCGTGAACTTTATGAAGCAGCAATAGAACTTCTAACATGTGATTCTGTCACCAGTCCTCAAGTTCCGACCATGGGCTGCTCAATCAAGTGGAAAAAGGTTTAGGGATCTGAATGAAATTTGTTTTTCTGTCCTTGGTTCTTTTTTTGTTTGGATCAATCATCTGGGGTATTTTTAATCTGGGTGTGTTCAAGGAGGTTACTTTTGAACAGACCGATGTTGTAAAGCCCGTGACTTTTCATCTGCTTGCAATTTCAAAAACAGGTGCTTATCACGAAATTAATTCGCTGCTTGTCGATTTAGAGACTTGGGCAGCATCAAAAAAAATAAATTGTCGGCAGACCTTTGGATTATTTTATGATGATCCGGATCTGGTGGAAGAGTCCAGGTTGCGCGCTGATGTTGGCTGTGTGATTGTGCCAGAGGAACTGAACGAAATTTCAAAACACACGTCTGATCCTGAACTCAGGAAATATAAAGCTCGTCGTTTGATTTTAAAAACCGATTCTTCTCAAATTTTAACAGCAGTTTTTTCAGGTTCACCATGGCTGGGTCCATTTAAAGTATACTCGGGTGCAAGAAAGCGCTTTCACGAACTTCAGACAGATTTTCGATTTCCTGTTTTGGAAACTTACAATATCGGGGACAAAAATCCTTATACTCACTATATGTTTTTCTTAAAGGAGGTTCAAATCTCTCCTGTCCTGGACATGATTCAAGGGAATTAAGAATCTTGGTCAGCATTTCGCAATACCCTCCTATGTAACCAACTTTAAATGCTCAAATGCGTCTTATTTCAAGACAAGTAGAGAGGATTTGGCAGATGTATAACAATTTGACAAAAACAGTATTGAAATCCAAGGCTTTTAATCTTTCATTATGCCTTAAAACGACTTTAGGTGTTTTAAGTCTTTCGCTGATGGCCTCTTGTGCTGGCGAAGTTTCAAGCTCTGGAAAAAATGCCTCGGCTTCAAATCAACCGAACCGAAGTCCATCTCCAGCTTGTGTGCCGCAAGCAGATCGCCCCTGCCCTCCCGCACCAAGTGCAGATGGATCTCAGCCCATCGTTACCACTGAAGGAACTGTAACAGAACTCACAGAATCCTCCTTGGGCTTTTTTGAGGCCAATGAATCAACCCTTCCCGAAGCTGTAAGAAATGCAAAAACATCAGTAGTCAAACTGATCATTCCAAAGGGCCAAATAAAAACAAACAAAGAAATATATAATTTGCTGATGGAAGATCAGGTCGATCAGGATATTTCAAATGATGATTTAATTGCGAAAATCAAAGAAGAAATCTCAAGAGTCCAAGAACAAAAGAAAAAAGACGAGTTGCAAGGAATCCTGGTTCAAGTCGAACAGTGCAAAAGACAAAATCAGAATGCGTGCAAAATCATGTCTGAAATTGAAATCCAATCAGGTTTCTTAATTGGAAATAAAAAAAATATTGTCACCACTTTAGACGTCATTGCAGATTATCTAAAAGCAAAACATGAATTGAACACACAAGCAAAAATTCAAGCACTGACAGTGGTTGAAATTACGGGAATGTTGACTCAAACTGAACTACCCATTTTAGTGATCAATTCTGAAGGACAAATCATTTCTGGAGCAGAGGTAAAAATCAGCCCCGCCGATGAAACAAAAAATGGAACACCAAGCATTTCAACTGCAACAAAAATTGAAAAAAAGCTCAAGAGCCTTGCTCACTTCAAAGCTGCGGATAACACCATTACCCTAAGATCTGCATCGGACATTGATGGTCGTCCAATTAAAAACACACAGACTTCTCTGCGACTTCAAAACTCTGATGAAATTTTTGTCTTGGGATTTCCGCATGAATCAAAAAATCGCGAAAGAAATAATGCCAACGGCAAAGATCTTTATGTCACCAAGGGAAAGCAGGTCCTAGTTCAATCCGCAAAAACTGCTCTGGACTTGTCGATTCAAATTGAACAAGGCGAAGAAGCAAAGCTGATTGGACTTTCAAATGATTCAAACTTAGGTTTAAGAGGTGCTGTCATTGTCAATAAAGAGGGAGAGCTCGTGGGTTTATCAGGATATTCCAAAGCTGAATCTGAATCAAACACGGCGACGAGCAAAACTGATCGCGCAACTCTTGGAATCAAGAAAAGCTCTGCAGGGTTTTAAGAATATCATTATTTGATGCGACGGAAGAAAATCTGCCCCCGCTTACAAAATCGGGGGCAAATCAAAAATGTATTACTCTTGAATTAAAAACTACAAATCCCGAATCAAATTCAACGCACTTCCGGCCTTAAACCATTTCATTTGTTCCGCATTGTAAGAATGCTTTAATTGAATGATTTCAGAAGTCCCGTCTTTGTGTTGGATTTTCATTTCAACATTTTTTCCAGGGGCTAAAGCTGCCAAATTCACAAGGCTGACATGATCATCTTCGCGAATTTTATCGTAATCAGCTGGCTGATTAAAATGTAAAGCTAAAACACCTTGTTTCTTCAGATTTGTTTCGTGAATTCGTGCAAAAGATTTTGCCACGACCACGGTACAACCTAAAAATCGTGGAGACATGGCAGCATGTTCACGGGACGAACCTTCACCGTAATTTTCATCGCCGATAATGACCCAACCTCGATTTGCTTTTTGATAATCACGGGCAATTTTTGCAAACTCTGCTCCGCTAGCTCCCGTGATCAGATTTTTTCCTTTTCCAATCACACCTGGTTGAAATGCATTGTCTGCACCCAACAACATATTGTTTGAAATGTTATCCAAATGACCGAAAATGATTTTTTCAGCCAAAGTCAGTGGCCGCGCTAATCT
>JBKCTJ010000261.1:0-5560 GCA_046318875.1 Pseudobdellovibrionaceae bacterium
AGATGATCAATTGCTTTGCCAAATAGAATTGAAATATAGAGTTATAAGTCAGCCTCAGATGTATATTGAAGGATAATTTGAAATGAGTACTTTAGAATCAGCCATCGATAAAGGGTCTAACCTTTTTAAAGAAAACGAAAAAAAAATGAAATCCATTATCGCTGAATTCAATCAGCGCATGGAATTAGTCAAAATGGGCGGTGGCGAAGATGCAATGAAAAAGCATAAATCCCGCGGCAAGTTAACTGCACGTGAACGTATTCATGGCCTCATCGATCAGGGAACAACCTTTCTAGAGCTTTCAACTTTAGCTGCTTGGGACTGTTACGAAAATCAAGCACCTGGAGCAGGAGTTGTCACTGGCATCGGGGTTATTCAAGGTATTGAATGCATGATCGTTTCAAATGATGCCACTGTAAAAGGTGGAACTTATTTTCCACTCACTGCAAAAAAACATTTACGTGCCCAAGAAATTGCCTTTGAAAATGGGCTACCCTGTATTTATTTAGTCGACAGTGGTGGCGCTTACTTGCCAATGCAATCTGAAGTTTTTCCTGACCGCGATCACTTTGGTCGAATTTTTTATAATCAAGCGCGAATGAGTGCTGCAAATATTCCACAAATTTCTGTTGTCTTAGGTTCCTGCACAGCTGGTGGTGCTTACGTGCCATCAATGAGCGATGAAAATGTCATCGTCAAAGGAAACGGAACTATTTTTTTAGGAGGCCCTCCCCTAGTCAAAGCGGCAACTGGTGAAGAAGTCGATGCCCAAGAACTTGGTGGAGCCCTTGCTCACTGTGAAATGAGTGGAGTCACTGATCACATGGCAGAAAATGATGAGCATGCTTTGGAAATCACAAAAAATATTGTGAAGCATTTGAATCATTACGACCGCGTGTTTTTAAAACAAAATCCTATTCGCGAACCAATTTACAATCCAAAAGAAATTTATGGAATCGTTCCTTTTGAGAGCCGAATTCCTTATGACGTGCGAGAAATTATTGCGCGAATTGTAGACGGTTCTGAATTTCATGAATTCAAACCTCTTTATGGAAAGAGTTTAGTGACCGGATTTGCTCACATTTGGGGGTACCCAGTGGGCATCATCGCAAATAATGGAGTTTTATTTAGTGAGAGCGCTTTAAAAGCAGCTCACTTCATAGAACTCTGTGAGCAGCGTGGGATTCCGCTCATCTTTTTACAAAATATCACCGGCTTTATGGTAGGCAAAAAATATGAAAACGAAGGCATTGCCAAACACGGCGCTAAAATGGTCATGGCAGTTTCCAATGCACGAGTTCCAAAATTCACTGTGATTATCGGTGGCTCATACGGAGCAGGAAATTACGGAATGTGCGGTCGAGCATATCAGCCGCGATTTCTGTGGATGTGGCCAAACGCGCGTATTTCTGTCATGGGTGGGGAACAAGCTGCTAATGTCTTATTGACTGTTAAGATGGATCAAATCGCAGCCAAAAAACAAACTATGGATGCAAATTCTCAAGCAGAATTTAAGAAGCCCATTTTAGATAAATATGAAACTGAAAGTTCAGCTTATTTTTCAACGGCTCGAATTTGGGATGATGGGATTATCGATCCAGCGGACACTCGCAAAGTTTTAGCTCTTGCAATTTCTGCAAGCTTGAACCGCTCTTGGGGCGAAAAATCAGCTGGCGTCTTTAGAATGTAACTTTTTTGGAATGTAACTCTTTTAGAAGGTAAATAGATTGTAACTAGGATTTAATAATGAATTATTTAACGATTAAAGAAAATGGTTTGTCTGTCGAAATCATTTTACAACGACCCGAAGTTCGAAATGCTTTTAATCCAGAAATGATTTTGGAAATCACTAAAATTTTTAATGATTTGCGAAATCGAAAAAATTTGCGAGCCATCGTTTTGCGCGGCGAAGGAAAAGTTTTTTGTGCAGGTGCGGATCTGTCCTGGATGCAATCTATGGCAAATTATAACTTTGAACAAAACCAAGAAGACGCACAAAAATTATTTGAAATGTTCAATGCCATCGAAAGAACAAATATTCCCGTGCTGGCTATGGTTCAAGGTGCTGTATTTGGTGGTGGTCTTGGATTAGTTGCAGCTTGTGACTTTGTTGTTGCAGAAAAAAACACCCAATTTTGTTTCAGTGAAACAAAATTGGGTTTAGTTCCTGCTGTCATCAGTGCTTTTGTTAAAAATAAATGTTTCATGGGACAAATCAGACCTTACATGCTTTCAGCAATGGTTTTTTCCGCAGCGAAGGCTCAGGGACTTGGTTTAATTACCGAAGTTGCAGAAGATGCAGACTCAGCAAATAAATTAATTCAACAGATCGTCGAAAATTTATTTGAATGCGGACCTGAAGCCGTTCGGGCAACCAAAGCTTTAACTCGAGACGTTCCTTCGCTACTTGGAAATGAATTGAAGGAGCGGACGGCGAAAGTGATATCTGAGCGTCGAGTCAGCACTGAAGGACAAGAAGGTTTAAAGGCATTTTTAGAAAAACGAACTCCACATTGGCGAACACGTGAATAGAGGCAATCATGAGTAGAAAAATAAAACGCCTAGCTATTGCAAACCGAGGTGAGGTCGCAGTTCGAATTATCAGAGCCTGCGAGGAATTAGGCATCGAATCAGTTCTGCTGCATTCAGAACCCGATTTGAATTCTAGGGCTTACCGAATGGCGACAAAAACAATATGCATCGGTCCTGCAGCAGTTTCTGAAAGCTATTTAAATATAACTGCAAATATTCAAGCGGCTTTATCAATGCAAGCAGATGCTGTCCATCCTGGTTTTGGTTTCTTATCTGAGAATCCTGATTTTGCGGAAGCTGTGCAAGCAGCAGGAATGATATTTGTAGGCCCAAGTCCCGATGCGATCAGAAAACTTGGGGATAAAGTTCATTTCAAAAATTTAGCCAGAAATTCAGGATTACCCTTGATTCCAGGTTATGACGGTGAAGATCAAACTTTGGAAACACTCCTGAAAGAATGCGATAAAATCGGCTACCCTGTCATTGTTAAAGCAGCTGCAGGCGGCGGCGGGCGCGGAATGAAAGTGATTATTGCAAAGGATCAAGCAGCGAATCAAATCAGTTCGGCACAGCGAGAAGCCCAAGTGGCTTTCGGAAGCGAAAAAGTTTTCCTAGAAAAATATTTAGACCAAGCTAAGCACATTGAATTTCAAATTTTTGGCGACAGCACGGGTAAAATAGAACATCTGTTCGAGCGAGAATGTTCTGTTCAAAGGCGCCATCAAAAGATCGTCGAAGAAGCCCTTGCTTCACAATTATCAGATGAGACTCGCAAAAAAATGGCCGAATGTGCCCAAATGATTGCACAAGCGGGTGGATATAAATCTGCTGGAACTGTTGAATTTTTACTTCAAGACAACAAGTTTTATTTATTAGAATTAAATACTCGCTTACAAGTCGAGCACCCAGTCACCGAAGAAGTGATGGGCCTTGATTTAGTGAAAATGCAGATTCTAACTGCACAAGACGAATTTGTTTTTGATGCTCGCAAAATTAAAGTTCCCCATGGACATGCCATTGAATGCCGCTTGTATGCCGAAGATTCATACGCGGGTGGTCTACCGAGTGTTGGCAAATTGGGAATTGTTCATTTTCCTGAAGGACCAAGGCGACGATTTGAATATGGTTTTGAAGAAGGGGATGAGATCACTACTTTTTACGACCCCATGATTGCAAAAGTCATTGTGTGGGATGAATCAAGACCACGTGCTATTCAAAAAATGGTTGAAGTTCTTAAGACCACAGTCATTTTTGGTGTAAAAACTAATATCCCTTTTCTGTTAGAAATTCTGCAGCATCGGGAATTTATCATGGGCACTATGAATACAAACTTTATCCAAAAATATTTTCCCCAAGGTTTAACTCAACAAAAAACAACTCCTGATCAGGAAGTGCTTTTCGATTGGGCCCGTCAATCCCTTGGTGGGACAGTGCTATCTAAAAATTCAAATGGAGGATCAAACCAAATTTATTCACCGTGGTCCCATCCTTGGGGGAAACAGCAATGAATAAATTATTCCAGTTTAAAAAAGATGGTCAGAAAATAAGTGCACAGGTTATGGGAAATGATTTGTGGATTCACACCAACGGTCAGACTTTTGTGGTTGATCATCAGAAGAAAAGTAAAAAATTTGGGGCCAAATCTATTGAGCTCAAAGATCAGCTGACTGCACCCATGCCTGGACGAATCACTAAACTGTATGGATCACCAAATTCTCGAGTGAAAAAAGGCGAAGTCGTTGTGGTCATGGAAGCCATGAAAATGGAATATTCATTAAAAGCAGATTTCGATGCAGAAATTGATCAAGTGAATTGTAAAGAAGGCGAACAAGTTACTCTAGGAAAAGTTCTTGTCAAGTTTAAGACCCAAACTCCTCCAACTCAAGAAACATAGACCCATGTCGAAATCAAAACGAAAAATTCAAATCGTTGAAGTGGGTCCAAGGGATGGTCTACAAAATGAAAAAGAAATTATTTCTGTTCAAAACCGGATTGAATTAATTGAAAAATTAATTGCTACAGGAGCCGAGCGCATCGAAGTCGGAGCCTTCGTCAGTGAAAAATGGATTCCTCAAATGAAAGGTAGCGCTGATGTTTTATCGGGGCTGGCCACTCGCAATCCACAGATTTTTCAAAAAAAACAAATTTCAGTTCTGGTACCCAATGAACAAGGTTTTCACGTTGTAGAAAAATGTCCCACAAAAGAAATTGCTTTCTTTGCATCGGCTTCAGAATCTTTTTCACAAAAAAATCTCAATTGCTCCATCGATGAAAGCTTAAAACGTTTTGAAGATTTTCTGCCGGCAGCCAAACAACAAAATTATCATATTCGTGGTTATTTGAGCGTTTGTTTTGGTTGTCCCTTTGAAGGAAAAGTTTCCGAAGAAAAAGTCGTCGACTTAGCCCACAGACTAATTCAGATGGGATGTTTTGAAGTTTCTATTGGAGATACCATCGGTATTGGTCATGTCGGACAAGTCCGCAGCTTGTTTGAAAAAATGCAAAAAGTAATTCCCGTCACACAAATTGCTGGTCACTTTCACGATACGCGGGGACAAGCTTTAGCTAATGTTCTTGCAGCTTTTGAAATGGGAATAGATGTTTTTGATTCAAGTCTTGGGGGTTTAGGTGGCTGCCCTTATGCTCCGGGTTCACTGGGAAATGTAGCCACTGAAGATCTTGTTTATATGTTTCACGGGCTAGGAATTGATACAGGATATTCCCTTGAAAAGCTGATCGAAACAAATCGATGGATGCGACAAATTCTTGGGCGCCCCCTGCCTTCGCGTGTGAGCCAAGCGGCTATATCTGTCTCCAAAAGTGTCTCCAAAAACTAAGTTTTCTCAGGCCGTTCAATTCAAGTTTTGAAAACTGCTATTGCACCCTCTGTGCATAAGCTTTGCATTAGGAATTGTCATAGATGAGCCATTTCTTCCAAAGACTGTATTTAATCTCGGTGAGCTGTTTTATTGCCTTTGGCTTGATGGCTTTGTATTTAAATCGAAAGCCATATTGCATTGATTCTAAG
>JBKCTJ010000262.1:0-6792 GCA_046318875.1 Pseudobdellovibrionaceae bacterium
GTTTTAGAGATGAACTTTGGAGTGTGAGTGTGTTTCTGCATTTAAAAAATAGGCTCTGCGGGTCCTGGAAGGACCTCGGCCGCAGGCCGCAGCAGCGAGCCAAGGATGGCGTCCTGTTTTTTAAATGCAGAAACACACTCACACTCCAAACGCGTTTAACTCCAAACCAAAGACGCTGCATCAAGCACATTCAAAGAATGCAGTTTTTGAATTTTTTGATGTTTCATTTTGATACAACAAATTTTGTTTTGTCTTACAATTTATCTGAGATTGGTTTTTCTTGAGAATCACTGTCGAAAAAATTGTAATCTGACCAGACCTTAGGCTATTCTACAAGTGTCGTTGGAACTTAAAGTTCTTAAAACACGACTAGGAGGTCTTTAGAGGTACGTTGTTTGATCCTTCCTTTGCCTCAAGGCAAACCGTGGGAAACCACGGGACGCAATGCTAGAGGGGCTTCTTTTTTGGGTACAACGGATGTTTGAAGAGCTTAAGATGGCTCCCCCCTAAACCAAGAAAATGCCAGCCAGCTGCCAAAGGTTTAACGAGTCACCCAAGGCACGAGGAATGTGATGGAAGGATTTTCATGTCTCGTGAGTCGAGGCAAAAAAAATTCACGGATTGGTTTCATTCCCCTGTGCCTGTGGAGATTATTAGGATTTGCCCACAGGCAATTTTTTTCAAACTGATATTTATCTAGGAATTTCCAAACGCTCACCCACAGCAATATTGCTTGGATTTTGAATTCTATTTTTTTCCTGAATGTCTTTTGCGGACACTTCATATCTCCGGGCAATAAACGCTAAATTTTCTCCACGCTTGACGACATGAATTTTAGGTTTTGCACTGGTTTTCATCTGCTCTTCAGCAATGCTGGCAAGCCGACGGTCTAAACTCTTGCTCTTTCGACCAGAATCAACATTTGATTTTTGTTCACTTGAATCAGCTTTATTCTCCCCAGGAAC
This sequence comes from Pseudobdellovibrionaceae bacterium, assembly GCA_046318875.1. Lineage (GTDB taxonomy): Bacteria > Bdellovibrionota > Bdellovibrionia > Bdellovibrionales > Bdellovibrionaceae > JBKCTJ01. Next base: position 966 of record JBKCTJ010000262.1, read on the forward strand.
TGACAGCTTTAAACCCACACGAATCAAACGGCCCTTTCGTATATTATTCATCTTTTTCAAACGACCCACGGATGTATTGTACTTTTGCGCAATGGTATACAGCGAGTCGCCTGACTGCACGATATAATAATTCCCGCTCCTCATATTCTGAGAACGACGATTGCTTTTCTTTTCTTCTTCATTTTTCTTTTCAATTTTTGCGTAATAAGCACCGCGATCTTTGCGCTCTTTGAGCGGAGTGCGATCAGGAACAAATAATTTCATACCCACTTTTAACTTTGTTCGTCGAGAGATATCATTGATATCTCGCAAAAACGCCACAGAAGTTTTATATCTTCGCGCAATTGAACCAATGACGTCGCCACGTTGTACGCGGTAAATTTGAAAATCACCGTTATCAGCTACGAATTCCACTTTATCAACAAAGCTGTCTTGAGCAGCGGCAATTGCAAGCTGTGCCGTATCTGGCGGGATACGAATAATTAAGTCATCGCCCTTGAGCGGGGCAACTTCACCTTTAAACTTTGGATTTAAAGCTTTTAAATCTTCGTAATTGTAATTCATTTTTTCTGCCATCAAACGCAAGTTCACCGGTCTTTGCACAGTGATGTGATCAAATTCGATGGGCGGCATATAATCGATTCCTTCAAATCCATATTTTTCAGGATTTTCGCCAATCATTTTTGCTGCAATGTATTTTGGAACGTAATTCATTGTTTCACGAGGTAATCTTTTTTTTCGAACAAGTTCCCAAAAATCCCGAGTTTTGTGGTTAGCCACTTCCCTTTTCACGCGATTTTCACCTACATTATAAGAGGCCATAGCTAAATACCATGATCCAAAAATGCTGTATAAACCTTTGAAGTAATCTGCAGCAGCTTGAGTTGCTAAAACTGGATCGCGCCGCTCATCGACCATCTGATTGATGATCAGTCCAAAACGCTTCCCTGTCCCCCTGATGAATTGCCAATAACCCACTGCGGAGGCATGGCTGTATGCTTTTGCATTAAATCCCGATTCGATTAAAGCAATGTAAAATAAATCATCTGGCAAACCATTATCTCGCAGAACTTTTTTCATCAGCGCTTCATAGCGAGTTGATCTTGCTAAATAACGTTCCATGTGGGGCCGACCACGACCTTGAAAGTAGTTTACCCATTTTTCAACATCAGAATTGATTTCTGTGGGAATTTTTTCGAGCTCCTCATCTTTCAGTTCTTTTCCTTTTTGCTTGGAAATACGGAAAGAATCCATGTCTTTGTAGCTACTTGCGTCTTCGCCTTCCGAATTTCTTTCCTTGGCACTTGCTACATCTGCTGCTTGTCTGTGAGCACATCCAGTGCCCAGCAAAACAGCGCTGATCGCTATGAATGTGACCATTCTCAATTGATGCATCGTGCCCCCTTGTCGTCCATCTAGGTTAGATGAAAAAAAGGCCTGATGCAAAACTAAATTATTCCTTTTTTGTGTCCGTCTCAATGATCTCACCCATAAGCTTGCGAAATTTTTGAACTTGCTGGTTCAAAAGACCTTGGTCTTGATATTTTGCAACTAAGCCGTCAGGCGCAAACGACATCTCTTCGAAAGCAGAAACCAAATCACTCAATTCATCGCCAAATTTTTTCCGGAAGGAAACTGGTAAATCATTGATGACCAAGCTTAACCGATCTGAGGCCGTTTGAATGCCTGTCACTTCTTTCACAACAAAAAACATCACATTTAAAACTTCAGACCCCACTTTGCGAACATCTTTCTGTTTGAGCGCTTGGTCAATTCGCTGATACCTTCGGTTCAGCAATTCTTTTAAACCCGCACGCTTGCCACTCAATAAAAAAACGAAAATAAAGCGCGCTAAAAACAACAAAACTAAAACAGAAAACAAAACCACAAAAAACTCTTTGGACTCAATTTGCGTAAAAAAAGATGGATAGATCAAAGCACTCATCACCAGGGGAACACCTTCTGTGTCTAACTTATCTACGCTTCCTTTTTTTGTGGATTGATTTGGATTTTCAGCCAACTTTCCTTCAACACGAATAAGAATAGGTTCAACAGTTTTTGTGTAGTATTCAGCCTTCACTGGATCAAAAAAACTAAACTTGATTTCTGGGACCGTAATTTCTCCCAGCGCCCGGGGAATAACCAACATCGTAAATTCTTTATAGCTTGTGCCGTTTTTGAAAAATTTTGAATCTGATTTTGTATCGTAATTTTCAAGAGTCCCTGGCAAATTTAAATTTGGCAGCTCAATCATCTTTGCATTGCCTTTGCCCTCACAACGCACACGTAAAACAAAGGGCTCGTTGGCGGAGACAACATTTTTTTCCACTGTGGAATTCACTTCGAACAAACCAACGGCTCCAGTAAAATCTGCAGGTTTATTTTCAATTGGAAGCGGTTTCACTTTGATGGCAACGCGCTGAGAACTCTTTGTGTACTCAAAAGGCTTCCCAAAACCAAATCCACCCATGGAAGACAATCGAACTTTGGACTTAATTTTAAATTCGTCAATCGATGATGTTCCGGCCTTAATTGGGAATAAAGCATGGGCCGCCAGTAATGCACGTTGGTATTCCACGCCATTGATAATTTCGGGCGCAAAATTTAATGCCGGAACTTCTTCGATGATTTCTTTCCAAAACCCACGTAAATCGGGAAATTTAACTCGGTCAAGGCTTTCTAAACGCCCCCGCGTATAGATTGACCATGCAACAGTCACTTGCTCACCTTCAAAGGCTTCTGTTTTATCTGTTTCAACTTGAACAAAAAAGGCTTCGTTTGGATTTTTTGGCAAAGTTCTAAACTGGGGATCAAAATAAGTTTCCTCTTGCGCACTTTGTGGATTGGCTTGGTTTTGAAATTGATTCATCTGTTGCTGCATCTTATTCAATAAACCCTGTCGCTGTTGCAGCAGTTGACTAAAAATATCATCTTCGTCTTCAAAGGGATTATCAGGAACTTGATTACCTTGGCCGGCTCTTGGCCTTGGAGCAACGCGGGAATTTGATCCAGGCTCCACGACGTTTAATAAAATTGGTTTAGTTCTTTGAACTTTGTCATCGACCTGTACTTCAATAGCTGGAATTGTGATTCTCCCCAGTTTTTTGGGATTCAAAGTGAATGTGTATTCTGTTCGGTGGGTACTTTCAAAAACCATTCCCCCAGCTCCGGGTTTTAATTGATTAGAATAATTTTCAATTTTTGAACTTCCCAACAATTCAAAATCATTCAACCCTGAAAGAGCGGGTTTTTCCGCGGAATAAGCTTCACCCGAGGTGATTGCCACTGTTAATTCAAAGGGCTGCCCCAGTTCAACTTCTTCGGATTCCACTGTAGCTTCAACACGCAACTCTTGTGCAAAAGCAGGCTGTGCTATAAACATCTGTAATGCAAACATTTGTACAGTAAACATCTTTAAATTAAAAAAATTTCGAACTGAGTTTTTATTCGACTTCATTTTCATAAAACCCTATTTACCAATCTTGTTCGTTTGGCGTTTCTTTACGCTCGCCCTTGTTGTATTCGTTTCGGATTTTCTTATCTTGTCTTTCTAATTCCTTTAAAATTTTATTCCGATCCGATGGTGAAATCTCGCCATCTTCTGGCGGCTTTTCACCCGGCTGTGGCTCATTTGGAGCATACTCTTTCTTTTCATCATCTTTTTTATCTTGATCCTCATTCGGATCATCATTTTTTTTGCCTTTGCCCTTGCCGCCCTTGCCATGACCTTCGCCATCACGCTTTTCTTTTTCTTGTGTAATCAGCAGCTCAATGTTTACTTTGGTTTCAACAGAATCTGGCTTGATTTCAAGGGCCTTTTGATAACTTGCAAGTGCATCATCAATGGCACCGCTCGTGGCCAGCAATCTCCCCAAATTAAAATAGGCCATGAACCGTGTTTCTTTGTCGCCCAAATCACGAGCTGACTTGTAAGACATCGTAGCCGTATCTGTTTTCTTCATCAATTCGGAAATGACCCCGAGATTCAAATGATGAACTCCTGATTGCGGATCCAGAGCAACAGCTTGTCCAAAACTATTTGCCGCTGCAGAAAAGTCTTTCTTGGTTATTTGAACTTCGGCATCCCGATTGTGAAATACTGCTTCGACTTGATCCGTTTTTTGACAAGCCTGGTTTAACAATGAAATTCCAGCGACAATCAGAAAAATCACAGAATTAGCTACAAATCGCCGTCTTGGCAATTGAATCTGACGTCTCTCTGATAGGAACAAATCAAACAACAAAAGCAGAAATGCGATAAATAAAAAATATTGATATTTTTCTTCGTATTTTGTCGCAGTAGAAGAAGCAAAGTCTGACTTCTCTTGCTCTTCAAAATCTTTCACAAGTTGTTTGATATGATCGCCACCTAAAGTAGAAAAATAAAACTGACCACCACCGGTTTGCGCCAAAAAATGCAAGCTCTGTGTATTGACCGTGGTGATGATGGTTTGACCGGAATTATCTTTTTTATAGCCTTTTAAATACCCCATTTGATCCCGCTCTGGAATTGGGCCGCCTTTTTCAGTTCCATAAGCAACACTGAACACCGTGATGCCTTTGGCCTTAAGCTCTTTTACTTTTTCTGTGGCTTTGGCTTCATGATCTTCACCGTCAGAAACCAGCAGAATAACTCGCGAGACTCGAACTTCATCAGAAGATGAAACTCCCCCTCGTTCAAAAGCCGTTTCCGCTTGGTTTAAAGCTTCACGAAAATCTGTACCCTGGGAACTGACGACATCAGGACTTAAAGAATCAATATACATTTTTAAAGCTGCAGGGTCGTTTGTTAAAGGTGACATCAGCGCTGCTGATCCAGCAAAGCCTACCAATCCGATGCGATTTCCAGGAAGTAAATCGACTAATTTTTCTAAATCCTTTTTCGCAATTTCAAGGCGCGATGGCTTCACATCGTCTGACAGCATGCTGTTTGAAACGTCGACTAAAAGCATGATTTCAAATCCCTGGCTTTTGACTTCGATTACCCCAATTCCCAATTGCGGCCGTGCTAAGGCAATAATCACAAAAACCATGGCAGAAAAACGCAATATTATTTTAATTATTTTTTTCACAGGGGACTGATTCCGAGCAAGATATTCAAACACTGTGGGTTTCATTTTTTTTAATCTGCGTCTGCGCAACTGCAATTGAAAGAACAGCCAAAGACCAAAAGCTACAGTGACGATCCAAAATTGTTGAAAAACGGCGGGATTTTCAAATCTCATGACTTGCTCTTTTTCCAAAGGATCATAATTGCAACCTTTTTAAGATCAGGGATTCAATAAACAAAACCAAAAGCAAAAGATAAAACCCAACCCACAAAAAACTTGGAAATTTTTCTGAATATTGAACGTAATGAGTTGTCTCAATTTTAGTTTTCTCTAAAGAGTCGATTTCATTAAAAACACCAATCAAAGAGTCTTCTTTACTTGCACGGAAGTATTTGCCACCTGTTGTTTCAGCCATTCTGCGAAGTAATTCTTCGTTCACCGTGCTCTCGAAAGGCTGGTAGGTCTTCACTTGATTCCCGAAAGGATCTTTTCGGTAAATTGGAATGCGGGTTGGCCCATCTTTTCCTATTCCAATGGAATAAATTTTATATCCCATGCTTTTCACAATGGATAATCCTGTTTCAGGATCAATGGTTCCGCTGTTGTTTTCTCCGTCAGTCAAAAAAATCATGATTCGATTTTTGGCCTTTGATTCTTTCAGTCTGGCAGCGCCAGAAGCCATGGCTACACCCAGCGCAGTGCCATCTTTGATTCGAGCTTTTGCTGCTGTTTGAAGATCTTTTAATCGATCCAAAATCAGTGGGTAATCCAAAGTC
>JBKCTJ010000263.1:0-11313 GCA_046318875.1 Pseudobdellovibrionaceae bacterium
GTACAGAGGACTAAACCCAGAGTGAATGTTTTTGCTGAATTCCGGATTTTGGCCTTCAAGCCTCTTTTGAATCGCCTCACTCCAAGATGCTGAAATTTCTTTGCACACTTCTTGGTTTTTTGAGCCAAACATTTTCAATAATTCATCATGAAAATCACTGTAGCCCAAAGCTTTTGCAAGAACTGGTTCTGACTGCAAAACCGCTTGCAAAAGTTCTTTGCGATGAAGCTCAAGTTTGGAAATATCAAATTGGCCGAAAAAACCGTGTTCATGATTCATCCAAACTTGGTCTGACCATAAACAAATCGCCGTCAGATCTTTCAAATCCGTGACAGCTCCACTTGATTTCAAAGATTCCACATCATCAAAGGGAATTTTAGCAAGGTCCTTGAATTGTGTTAAACCAACCTGACCAATGGCCGGAGTCGAAATAATACTTTGATCCCTAGTCTCGTTATAAAAACTGACATTTCCACTGATCACAGGAGCATCTAAAACTTCGGCCATATGCGCCAGCTGCTCAACACATTCAACAAACTCGGTCATGATTTCCAGTTTTTCTGGATTTCCGAAGTTTAAACAATCCGTCATTGCCACGGGCACTGCACCTTTTGATGCCATTTGCAGTGCCGGAAAAAATGCAGCATCAAATCCACCAAGTGCCGCATTCACTTTCAAAATTTGACTTCGGCAACCTAAAGCAATGGCCATTCCTCGACCTGATTCAGGCAAGCGTACAAATCCGACACTTTGATTGCAGGATCGAATTGTCTTACCACCCACACGCTGATCATAGCGTTCATAGATGGATTTTGGATCATAAACATCCCGATTCCATTCTATTTTTGGCAAATCACTGAAATTTTTAATTTCTGATAAGGGCATCAAAAAACGATCCCATTTTTTAAATGGTCTCTCATACTTTGGAGCGTGATCCGTCAAAATACTTGGGTTAATTTCACAGAGAAGCTCTTTGCCCCATCTTAATTTCATTTCTGGAGCATCTAAAACTCTCCCGACTTCAACGGCATCCAGACCCCAACGTGAAAAGACATCAAATATTTTTTGTTTATTATCATCAGTGCAAAGAAGCAACATTCTTTCCTGACTTTCAGACAATAAAATATCTTCCGGTGTCAGCTCTTGCCGCAATGGCACTAAAGATAAATCCATATCAAACCCGCGTCCAGACTTCGCTGACATTTCAAAACTTGAAGATGTCAGTCCGGCTGCGCCCATATCCTGGATTGCTACAACAAGTTTTTTCTGAATCACTTCAAGACAAGCTTCAATCAAAAGCTTTTCTAAAAAAGGATCTCCTATTTGAATATTCGGCCGTTTGCTTTCATTATCTGAAGTGAAACTTTCAGAGGCCATCGACGCACCGTGAACACCATCAGCACCAGTCTTTGCACCGACATAAATCACTGAAAGTTTTTCCAAATGAGCTTTGGATGAAGCCATGACATCATTTTTCCCCAAATATCCAACGGCCATGGCATTGACTAAAATATTATGATTGTATCGTGAATCAAATTGAGTTTTTCCTGACAACATTGGGACGCCAACGCAATTTCCGTAATGAGAAATTCCGTCCACAACACCTTGAACAAGCATTTTCATCCGCGGCGCTGATAAGGCCCCAAAACAAAGAAAATTTGCCAAGGCAATGGGTCTTGCACCCATAGTAAAAATATCCCGCAGAATTCCGCCGACGCCAGTTGCTGCGCCATGAAATGGCTCAATAAAGCTTGGATGGTTATGACTCTCCATTTTAAAAATAATTCGCTCACCCTGACCCAAATCCACAACCCCTGCATTTTCACCATCGAGGGTTTGTCCTTGAGTTTTTTCATTATGATATTTAAATTTCCGAAGATGAATCTTCGAACTTTTATAACTGCAATGTTCACTCCACAATGCTGAAAACAAAGCCCATTCTAGACCCTCGGGTGGACGCCCCAGCAGTTCCGAAATTTTCTGATATTCTGATTCATTCAAACGATATTTTTTTAATTTTTCAGCGATCATCGAATAAACCCCGCTCCATCTGTTCCACCCATCCAGTCAAAAAGCGCTCGCTCAGGATGGGGCATGAGTCCATGGACATTTTTTGTTTTATTCATCACTCCTGCAATATCATTCACACTGCCATTGGGATTATTTTCATATTTGTACCAAATTTGCTGATGGTCTTGAATTTTTTTAAGCTCATCTGCATCAGCCACAAATCGTCCTTCGCCATGGGCAATAGGGAATCGGGTCACACCTCCCACAGCAGATTTTTGTGCAAAAAACTTTGAACTTGAACTACAAATCAAGTTCACCCATCCATCGATAAAATGATTCTCAATATTTTTCATCAAAGCTCCAGGAAGAAGTCCTGATTCACACAAAATTTGAAAGCCATTGCAAATTCCTAAGATGGGCGCACCTTGAGCAGCAGCCTCGACAAGATCTTTCATCGCAGGAGATCTTGCAGCCAAAGCACCGCACCGTAAATAATCCCCAAAACTAAACCCACCAGGAATAATAAAATGAGAATAATTCTTCCAATTGAAACGATCTTGGTACCATAAATATTCAGCAGGTAAATTTTGCGAGGAACAAAGCTGCATCACATCTTGATCGCAATTTGTACCCGGGAAACGCAGGACTCCAATTTTTTTCACCAGAATTCCCCTTTTACATTTCTTTGAGTTCGAATTGATATTCTTCTAGAAGTGAATTCACCAATGTTTCATCCAAGGTTTTTTTAACCAGAGATTTCGCATTGTCTATTGAAGCGGACTCCACCACAAATTCAAAACATTTTCCCACGCGCATTTGACTGATATGCACTTGATTTTGAGTCAGATAAGATTCAACAGCCCGCCCTTGGACATCAAGCAATTTTTTTTTCAACATGACCTTTGCATTGACTTGGAATTTCATTTTTTTCTCCCTTGAATCAATTGTTCATAAATCTTCTGATATCCCTGCTCCACATTTCCAAGATCAAACCGAAAACGATCTTTATCGTATTTTTCGAGGGTATTTTTATCCCATGCACGAAAACAATCCGGAGTTAAATCATCACCTAAGGTGATCTGTTGAAGATTTGAAAAGCCATACTCGACTTTAAAATCAACGAGGATCAACTGACTTCGATCAAACAACTGCATCAAAGCTGCATTCAACTTCAATGCTTCGACTTTCAATTCAAGAATTTGCTTTTGATCAATCAAATCCAACATCAGGACTTGATCATCGCTAACAAAAGGATCTTGCAGGGCATCTGATTTAAAATAAAATTCAACCAAGGGCTTCTTTAAATGGTGCCCTTCTTGCAAACCCAGTCGTTTGACAAGACTGCCCGCGGCTCGATTTCTGACGACAACTTCTAATGGAACCATCTCCAACTTTTTAACTTTCCAAAAGCTTCCCTCATTTCCTGGTGCTGAATTGAGTGTTACTGCCGGTGATGGATCAATCAGATGATGTCTTATGCCTTGATCTGAAAGTTCACTATAAATCAAAGTAGCAATCTTCTGACTCAGCTTGCCTTTGCCTTCAAAGGATCCCTTTTTCTTCCCATTTAAAGCAGTCAGATCATCTTTAAACTGAATAAAATATTCGAAGTCATTTTCAGAAGAATAAATAATTTTACTTTTTCCTTCATAGATTTTTTTCATTTCAAGAGATGTCATGGACGAACCCTCTGCGTGATTTCTTTAAATGCCTTTTGATGTTTTTTTCCTGAAAAAACAAGATCCAACTGAGCTTTGGTAAAATATTTTTTCAACACTTCGTCTTGCAATATCTTTTCTCGCAAATGATCACCTTTCCCCAAAGAATGACAAATTCTTTGAATATGAAAATAGGCTTCTTCACGAGACAACCCCTTTTCCACTAAATGTAAAAGCAAATGGGATGAAAAAATCTGTCCTTGAGAGGATTCCAAATTTTCTTTCATGCGTTTATCATTGACTTGCAATCCACTCAATAAAATGTTCATTCGGTGGAGAGCATAATCAGTCACGATGAAAGCATCAGGAAAAATAACTCGCTCAACTGACGAGTGCGAAATATCTCTCTCATGCCAAAGGACGATATTTTCTTGAGCGGTATGAAAATAACCTCGCACCAAGCGGGACAAGCCTGTTAAATTCTCGGCACTAATCGGATTTTTCTTGTGCGGCATTGCTGAACTGCCCTTTTGACCTTGGGTAAAACCTTCTTCCACTTCACCAACATCGCTTCGCTGCAAATGGCGCAATTCCACACTGATTCTTTCGATTCCAGTCATTAAACAGGATAAAGCAAAAAAGACTTCACAGTGTCTGTCACGAGGAATCACTTGAGTTGCGACTGTTTCAGGAATTAAACCCAATTTTTTTGCTACTTTTGATTCAACTTCAATGGGTTGACTTGAATAAGTTCCTACAGCCCCACTGAGTTTACAGATCCTCCTGCCTTCAAAAGCTCTGCTGAGCCGAGACCGATTTCTCAGTAGCTCTGCTAAAAATCCGGCCATCTTCACACCGAAACTTGTAGGCTCAGCAAACATTCCATGAGTTCGCCCTGGACACAAAGTTCCTTGATGTTTTTGAGTCATTTTTTTGAGTGTCATGGCAAGTTCATTTACTTTCTCAAGAATCAAAGCGCCCGCCTCTAATATTTGTAAACTCAGGGCCGTGTCTAAAATATCTGAACTGGTCATTCCATAATGGACAAATTTTCCGTTTTCACCGACGTTTTGTGCAACATTGGTAACAAAAGCGATGACATCGTGCTTTGTTGTCTGCTCAATTTCCAAAATTCTTTTGACGCTAAATTTAGATCTTTTTGCAATATCCTTGGCAGCTGCCCGTGGTATAATTACTAGACTGGCTTGTACTTCTGCGACGGCACTTTCAACTTGTAACATTTTTCCAAATCGATTTTCCTGTTCCCAGATATTCGACATCTCGGGCCTGGTATAACGAGCGATCATGTGCGCATCCCTTCTTCATTTTTCTTTTCTTGTTTACGCTTAAGCTCCAACTTGAGCTCCCATGATTTCACCACTCGGTCCAAAATATTTTTTTCGAGAAGATATCTTTCTTCCATAGAATATTTCGTTTGTTGAATGGATTGCATAAAATGAACATTTCGAAGCTGTTTCTGAGGGGACTTTCCATAGCTTTGAAAATCGTATTCAGAAAAAAGGCTCGGCCCCAACTCATCTGCCGTGTAAAAATATTCTTGCGGATAACTTAAAACTTCGGGCTGAGCGAGAGGCAGCTTCTGCACAATCGCCTCAAGCAAATGTAGCTCGCGAAATCTCAAGTAATTTTTGTTGAATCTTTGCAAAGACGGAATCTTTAACCAAAAATCCATTTGCTCCGCAATTGGGGTTCTTTGAACAATCATGAAATTCGAATGAGTCCAGGGTTCGTAAATTTCCTGAATCAGAACAAAATGCTCTGGCAAAAGGCCTAATTCAAAACATGACTTCATTTTGATTCGATATCTCACCCAACTCCACATCGGTTCTATGGATTCTGTAAAAAGATGTCGAAAGATTTTTTTATCTAAAAATTTAGTTTCATCAGAGTTCAAGCACCAGACCAATTCATCGAAACGAACAAGACCTGAATTTGTATTCTTGAGCTCAATACCATCCACCGATTTCGAATTCAAAAAGGACAAATCAACCACTTCAGAACCACTTAAATAAGTAACTCCTCGGTCAATCAACTCATGACGAAGCTTTTGATAATCACTGCGAACAGGACTTCGGATCATAAAATCTTTTATCGCATTAAAAGGAGCTTGATCACTCCTGGGCGCAATGGTAGCCCCTTGCTCACACAAAGACAGAACACCAAATTGCTGAACAAAAAGCTTGAGCCAATTTTTCGAAAAAGGACCAGGAACCAGAGCTTCGCCATTGGGAGGATCAATTTGCAGCATCTGCATTTGTTCTTTAAAGATAGAGCTTTTCATCTGCAAAGGGCCTAAGCGAGGTATGCTTTTTGAGCTTGCCCAAATGCACAAGCCCCAACTTAAACTTCTTAAAGCCGTCAACCGATCCATAATTTGCAAATAACTTGACGGGGTCTTTTCTTGAGCAAAATAGCCAAAGGGTCCTTCGACATCTTCGGGCGGCCATAGCCCCATATCTTCAGTGACATCAATAAAACAGACTCTCATGCCCCGAGACTGAAATTCTAAGGCTAGCCAATAGGACCGATCAAAGCAGGAGACAATGGTCACATCAAATTCCATTTGACTCATATTTGACCTTCGCCTTGAGCTTCGTCATGAGCTTCACCATTAGCTTCACCACTGTGATTCACCGGCACACTCCAGTGCTGACGAAGGACTGCCGTGGCTAAATATCTTTCAGTGAAAGTAAGCTCCATCTGAGCAAGTCGTCTTTCCCCTAAAGTATAAATCCGAGAAAGTTTTTTTTGTTTGATGATTTGTCCAGTGTCAATCCCTGCATCCACAAAATGAACACTGACACCAATCTGAGCTTGGGATTGAAGAGCTTTCTCAAAACTATTCAAGCCAGGAAAAAGCGGAAGAAGACTTGGATGAATATTCACAATCCTATTTTGAAAAGAATCCAAGACGAATTGCGGAATGATTTTCATAAAACCAGCTAAGAACAAGCCTTCAACTTTTCTTTCTTTTAGAATATTTGAAAACTCATCCCAATTCGTTTTCTTAAAACAGAAATCAAGCACAGGAATTCCGTATCGTTTTGCCTTTAATTTTCCTAAGGCATCCATTTGGCTTGAAACCACGAGAACTATATTCAGTGGATCAAATGAATCTAACACTGATTGTAAATTTGAACCACGTCCTGAAATCATCACACACCATCTCAGGGATCCTATTTTCACGAAAAACTCATTTCATCTATCCTAACAGTTTCTTCAACAGTTTCTTGTCCCGAGTGCTCCTTGAGCTTTGCTTCCACTCGTCCTAGTTCGTAAAATTCAATGGCCATTTCCTGAGCCAAAGCTTGGATTTCACTTTTTTGAGACGCCGGGGCAATGACGACCATGCCAATACCGCAATTCAAAACTGTCAGCAGTTCCTTGGTCGACATACCGGATCTTTTTTGGACTTCCAGGAAAATATCTGGAATCTGCCAAAGCTTCATCGAAGCAAAAGTTCTAGCAGGTAAGATGCGCGGAATATTTGTGACTCCTCCACCGGTAATATGAGCATATCCGTGAATTTGAATTTTCTTTTTACGAGCAAGGCGCGCAAAGGGTTCATACAATCTTGTTGGAATCAGTAATTTTTCACGCCAATCATCGACATCTTTTTCGAATATTCTTCTCAATAAGGAAAACCCATTGGAATGCACACCAGAACTGCCCAGACCGAAAATGGAATCTCCAACTTGAACTTTAGTTTTACCTAAAATTTGATCCTCATTCACAACACCTGTGACAAAACCTGCACAGTCAAAATCTTCACCATGATACACACTGGGCATTTCTGCCGTTTCACCACCAACGAGATCGCATTCACAAAGCCGAAGGGCTTCATAGAGACCTTGAAGAAAAAACCGAGCCGCATTCTGATCCAGTTTTCCCGTCGCATAATAATCCAAGAAATAAAGTGGCTTCGCGCCAACACAAACCAAATCATTGACACACATTGCAACAAGATCCTGGGCAATCGTGATATTGTGTTCAGGTTTTTGGATCAGCTTCAGCTTTGTACCAACGCCATCCGTTGAGCTAACTAAACAAGGCTTGTTGTACTCAGGGAATTGAAACCTAAAAATAGAACCGTAACCTTCAGTTTGCGGAATGAGATGTTTTTTCCAGAACTGATATTTGCCCTGCTGCTCACCAATCCATTCTGCAAATTGGTCCCCGTTTTCAATATCAACTCCAGCAGATTTGTAATGATTTGACATGGGTGAAAGGCTACAAAAAACTTTCCACAATGTACAACCTAATTGTCTCAAAATGCGAAAAAGTTCGTTTCTTTCAATATCAATGAAAGCTCACAAAAAAAGAACTCCACAACTGATTTAAAATCGGTACAATAGGTACAGTACAATAGGGACAATAGGTAAAAGAGTTAGGCAACGACCTGTTCTAAGAACTCGTTATTTTGGGACTCTGGGGGAATTCATGTTTAAGCTGTATTCGCAGTGGAAAAACCATTGCACGCAAGTCTTGGGATCTCACATCGTGGTCTTTTTGCTAACCGTGTTGAGCCTTTTTTTCCTGAGCACGTTAACAACGGGAAATTTTGCCTATGCTGAAGAATCTCGAAGTCAGTGGGAAGAATTAAAGCAGTCCCCTCTTTTGGCTCAGCTTGATGCCGATGAAGCTTTTGACCCCTTTGCTGACTATTCTGAATTTGATGAAGCTTCAGATGAAGAAGCAGATATTAACTTTTTTCGAAATGGACGTTTTTTTACCGTCGGTTTAGCGACAGGGCTTCGCGGCTTTACAGGGAACTTTAAGACGACTTATGGCTCAGGTCCAACATTTGGTTTATTTTTAGCCTACTTTTTTGATTTGAAATTTGCATTTCAATTGGGCTTTATGACTGGGGATCACTCAGTAAAATTTGCATCCACTCAAAACAGCTACACAGGAACAGTGAGCTTTACCACTTTGAATTTTGACCTCAAGTATTACATGAACACTCAGAATGTAACTAAAGGACTTGCTGACTTAAACCCTTATATCATTGGTGGATTCGCTCAGTTTTATCGCACTTATACAATTTCCAATATCGAAGGTTTTGCTCGTGACACCACGATGGGTGTTGATTTGGGAGCTGGGATTGAAATTCCCATCATGAGAAAAAAGGGATTCCTGGGGCTTCAAGGAACCTATCGTTACGTGAACTTCCCGGACGAAAATAAAGATTTTGTTCAAGGGCAAGAGCGCCTGGAAAACAAAATCGATGGTGACCTGTATGACATCTTGCTTATTCTGGGCATGAACTTTTGACCAAAAAAGGTTTTTTGCTGATTTGTATTGCTTCATGCTTTTGGCTATGGACTCTGGTTCTGCGAGGTTCAGGCCATGCCACATTGGCAGCAGACTTTACTGCTGGATCTGCACAATAAAGTGACTTTGACACAAAATGGACTTTAGATTGACCCAATGATGGTTCAAGTTTTTTTAATCAAGATATCGACAATCTGTAAAATGAGTCCAATAGCTATGATCGCCGGGGTCAACCAACGGATTGAAAACCGCCAGTGAGGGTACATCGCAGTGCTGACCATATGCTTTTCACTCATAAATTCATCTCGAATTTCTGATTCTTTAAAACCATAACAAACAACAAGACTGACTCCAAAGGCAACCACAGGCAGCACCCAATTAATCAACACTGAATCGAGCAGCTCAATAAGCCCCGTATTCATTTGCCCTTGGTGATTAAAAAAGAGCATACTGACTAGGCTGGGAACGGCGGCAAGGACCAATGCCAGCAATCCTGACAACCAAACATTCAAATGATTGTGGTTTTCAAATCCAATTTTTTTAAAAAGACCAGGGAAAATTTTAAAGCTTTTGGTATTCGAATGAATTCCCTCAAGCAATCCAATGCTGGCATTCAGCGCTGCTAAGTAGAGGCAGACAAAAAATAAAACTCCAAAAATTTTTCCACCTGTAAAGGAGTTCAAAAAACCAGGAAGAACTTGAAACAAAATCGCTGGGTCTGTCACAGGCTTATTGTAAATCTGAAAAACTAAGGGGAAAACCAAAAGCAAAGCAACCAAGCTTGCAATGGTATCCACAATGGAAACTCGAAATCCTGCAGTTGGTGTATGATCTTCCGGCTTCATATAACTGCCAAACGTAACCATGACCCCAAAGCCAATGGAAAGAGTGAAAAAGACATGCCCCAAAGCATGGTTCATCGAAGATAAAGTCAGCTTTGAAAAATCTGGATAAAACAAAAATCGAAAGACATCAGGCGCCACAGACAAGGACCCAACACGAATCACTAAAATAGCCACCATCAAAACAAAGATGGGCATGACATAATTAATCCATTTCTCCAGACCCTCATGAATTCCACGATTCACAACTAAAACTGTAAAAATTAAATGAACAGAGGCTAAGGCAAACTGCAACCACCCATTTCGCAATAAAACATCAATGTGGCCAACATGATTTCCCGATTCTTGAACTAGGGAAACCACAAACTGAGTCATAAAATATAAAACCCAGCCACTGATCACCGCATAATATCCTAAAACGACAAGGCTGAGAATCAGGCTTGAATAACCCACCCACCTGAAATTGATTTTCTGTGTTTTCGAAATTTTTTGAGTCAGAGGAAGAATCCCCGTACCCACCAATTTACCCAAAGTAAGTTCCGAGATCAACAGCGGAGCACCAACGACAAAAGCCAATAGCACATACAGCAAAACAAAAGCACCACCGCCATTTTCCCCAACAATATAAGGAAATCGCCAAAGATTCCCTAAACCGCAAGCAGAACCGACAGCGACGAGATAAAATCCAAATTTGGTCCGCCATGAAAGCTTTTTCAAATATTAAGATCCTCGCGATTTCATGCAGAAAATTCGAATTGGGATTCCCCATAAATTCCATCTCTCTTTCATGCTTTTGATCAAAAATCTTCGATAAGCATTTGTCACTCCATCAGGATGATTCGCAAAAGCAATAAACGCAGGTGGTTTTTGATTGGTTTGAGTCAGATAGAAAAACTTAACATTCGTTGTTGCATAAACCGGAGCTGGAGCTTTTCTGATGGTTTCAAAGAAGAAATCATTTAAATCTGAAGTTGAGAGTCGCAAATTCATTTGCAACCGAGTTCTTTCAATTTCATCGAAAAGATCTTCGACTCCAAAACCCTTTTCAGCAGAGGTAAAGACGATTTTAATGTCTTCGAAAAAGTGAAAAGTCTTTTCAACTTGTTCTTGAAAGACTCGCTTAAAATCAGGGATTTGCTTCTGAGCTAAATCGATTTTATTTGCGACTAAAATTACAGCTTTATGATCATTGGTAATTGTTTCTAATATCTTAGCATCTTGCTCTGTGGGACCAATCAGACTATCCACCATCAAAAGACATAAATTCGCTTTGCGAATGGATTCCTGGGACTTAAAGGCCGCAATAATTTCAACATCTTCTTCACGTTTAGCAGAACGCCTTAAACCGGCAGTATCAATCAACACATAATGATTGTCGTTGCGAATAAAAGCCGTATCTACGGAATCCACGGTCGTGCCAGCGATATCACTGACTAACATCCGCGAAGTTCCTAGGATTCGATTGCACAAAGAGCTTTTGCCGACGTTAGGTTTTCCAACAATTGCAA
>JBKCTJ010000264.1:0-3809 GCA_046318875.1 Pseudobdellovibrionaceae bacterium
TGCGAAGACTGTACCAAATTGAACGTCTCAATGATTCGTTTTAAGCCAGTCATATCAGTTACTTATCAAAATGAATGTCTCAGCGTATCGATTAGGGAATTGACACCTGTTCATCCATTTGGTCTTCTCGTCCCGAAATGAAACAATTCATTTTCAAAAAAGGAGTATTTTCTATGAAAATTCTAATCATCATTTTGATGAGTCTTACTGGTTTGAACGCTATAGCCCACGATGATATGGCAGTCTCTGTGAACCCAAACTGGACAGAGCTGAATGGAACCTGGGAATCGATAGAATCAGAATATAAACCAGGAGCTGAAATCCGTGGCCGTTTGAATTTTAATTTGTATAAAGCTCAGCACACACCGCATTTGCATGTTGCTCAGGGTGAATATCAACTGACTTCAATTTGTTCTTTCTATGATGGCAATGTTCTGCAATCGACAGCGAAAACTCGAGTCAGTGTGAACGGCAATCAGGTGCAAACTTGGGATCCAGTTCAAAGCTCAAGCCAACTTGGAAATAAATATTGCACAGCAAGTATTCCACAACAGGTCTTCAGTTTTGAAGTGAAGAATCATGTTTTGATCATGTACACAAACATTGGGAAATATTATTTCCAGCGATCTTACTAGGCCTTACTGACGGCCTTTGTTCAGTTTCTTCATCGTATTTGAAGCTTCGTCGCCAGGGTTTGTAGAATTAAACAAATTTGATTTTCCTTGGCGAAGCTTCAAGATATTATCTCGACATTCAGGGCAGTAATCACCCAGTTCAGTGTGCTGTCCTGTTGTTGCATTCCGAGCTACAATTTGCTGCATATTTGGATCGTTGGCAGGGTTGGTAAGGCTGTCTAAAGAAGAATTTGTTGTCTGAGCAAATCCCAAAATTGAACAGCACATCACTAGCAATTGTATCATTAAAAATTTCATTTCTTCTTCTCCTCTTTGTCTTCAATACAGTTTAAACTTTACAGATACAGTTCGGCCGTTGCTGGCGCGATGATATCTAAAAGATTGTTAAATGTACTTGCGACTTGCATCGCAACGGAAGCGCCTTCTTTTGAATCGACTTTTGAAATCTCGCCATTTGGTTTGTAGCTGACTCGAATTGTACCTAAACCAGGTCTTGTTACGACGGCGGGCTTACCCAAGCGTTCTTCGTATTCAATCTTCACAATTTTTTTTGCTTGGTCTGTGATCGAAGCAATTCGTCCCTGGGGATCGTAAGACATTGTCACGGCTTGACCATCTGTATTTCGAGCAAAAACTAAATTGCCACGGTCATCGTATTTAAAAGCCGTAGTGCGAGTCGTTGTCTTTTTGCCTTTATCATCAAAAAAGTCTGTTCGAACTACTGAAACTTTTTTTGATTTGGAATCATATTCGAAACCCATGCGCATAAATTTTGTATACTTGGATCTTGGTAAACCGTCTGAGAAATATTCAAAATTTGTGAGCTCATTATTTTTTAAGATTGAAATCGGTTTCCCAAAAACATCATGGTAAGAGATATCTGTCGTATCACCGCCAACAGTCGAGAGAACGCGTTTTAAATAATTGGCAGAATCTCTTTCGCCGAACCAAAATTCATAACGGTTTTCTGCGACAGTTTCTTTTCCGCAGACTTTTTTAACAGTGGACCAGTAGTGCATGCGTGGTGCGGCTTCGTCGAATTCATATTTATAAGTTTCATTACATTTGTCGCGGTCCTGGTATCCGACCACCCAGTCACGTTTTTGATCATATTTTAAATTTATAAATGTTTTATCTGGCCATGTTGCTTTGGTCATATTATGAAGGCCGTCATATTCGTAAGTGAATGTGTTGCGCCACTGATTGGTTACTGCAGCTAAATCGTCTTGGTTAGAATGAAACTTGTAATCTGCTTTCACGCCGAAAGGGCCTAAAATTTCTTTTACTTTTTTATTTGGATAATATTTAAAAGCCATTCTTTTTTGGCCATTGTCTACGATGGAAGCCAATACATCGTTATCGTAAGTCATCTTTAAATAATTTTTATTTTTATCGTACTTTAAAATCATTCTGCCTTTTAATCCATACAAGGAGTCATTGACCACTTCGTATCTTTCCATGGTGCCATCAAATAAGGTGCGTTCGTAAATATTCTGTTTTTTTGCGAAAAATTCGACTTGTTTTCCGTCAGCCATGTATTTTGTTCCATCATTGACGGCAACTTTTACACCATACTGTCGAGCCAAGAAAGCGCGCTTTTCGTCATCATAAGCAAGCTCGTCGGTCATTCGTTTAAAATAGTCGGCGTTCTGTCCAACTTTGCCTTCGGCTTTTACTTTGCTGATGATTTGGCTGATGGTGCGATCAATTTCTTTTCGAGTCACTTCGCGAGGTGAATAAAGAACTTCCTGTCCGCCGCCACATTCTTTTAAGCGAATATTACCTTCAGGCGTAATAATGAAATTAGTTTCAAATTCAGAACACCACCCAAATCCAAACATTCCATTAAAGAGTGATCTGGAATTATAGGTGCGAGTCACTGTCATCTTATATCCAGACCCAGGAATTTCTAAATCGACCCACGAGTTTGCGTAGTTGGCGTCTTTCAAATCAACGACGGCATGCACATTCGTAGGTAACATCAAAAAAACAAAGTTCAAAACATAAACAATATTTGTTTTTTGCAAGATCATAACAGCTCTCTCCAATCCTTCGGAAAGCGAATTTTATTGATACGCTATAAATCATTATTCTACAGATATTGGATTATAGCTACACTTTGATTGTAACAATTTTTTTGATCCAGATTCCACCAATAATTGTCATCACAATGACGACGCCCAGAAGAACCAAGCCCATAGGCTGGTTGAACATCGGCATCATTAAATTGGGAAACATGACATAAAGAATGAATCCGACAAGGAAGGGAATGGAAGTTAGAATATATCCAGTCAATAAACGCTGTCTTATCATAGCTTCAATTTTCATTTCGACTTTTTGGCGCTCTCGTATCGTAACAACAATGGTCTGGAATGTTTCAGACATATTGCCGCCAGTTTCCTTTAAAATATTAATGGCTGTGACAAACATCTCGACGTCTGGTCTAGGAATTCGTTTTGCTAGATCATTCAATGAATCTTCAAGACTTTGACCGAACTGATGCTGGCTGATGACAATTTGAAACTCTTTGGATATTGGATTGGACATGTTTTCAACTAAACGCTGCATTGATTGCAGTGGCGAGGATCCGCTCTTCACTCCATTAGCCATAATCGTCAAAGCATCAACCATTTGAATGACGAATTGATCACAGCGTTTTTCATATTGTGACTTTAGAAAAATGGGAATAATTGCCCATCCAAGATATGCCCCGACAAATCCCAACCCTAGACCCACCACAAAATTTGGCCACAACAGAAAGAAAAAAATAAAACCAAATGCAACGCTTAAGGACATCATGGATTTGTGTAATTTTTTTTCATCCATTTCTGATGACATTAACTTCAGGTATTTTAAAGCATCGTCTTTGCGTCCTTTGGAGTTCACTCGAACTTTATTTAATAATTTCCCTACATTGGATTGAAAAAGTAAAAAGACGCAAAGACCAAACAGCAGGCTCGTGATCAAAGGATACTGATCGAAATACTGATTGAAATACCTTGCAAGTTGATCCATTAGCTACCTGTTTTCTTCGGTGGTTGAGCCATAGAATTGTTAACAGTATTTGATGGAAAACCTGTATTTTGTTGGTTCGCCGGAGCAGGGGTTCGAGCTGCCTGCTGGCTGCCCATTTGTTGACCAGGTGTTTGTGTGGTAAATAAATCGCGTTTAATA
>JBKCTJ010000265.1:0-11724 GCA_046318875.1 Pseudobdellovibrionaceae bacterium
ACAAGATGTGGTTCCAGGTCGTTATACGACATTGTGGTTTAATGCGAATAAACTAGGTGAATTTCATATTTTTTGTACAGAGTTTTGCGGATCCCAACATTCGGGAATGATCGGAACTTTGAAAATCGTAACCAAGGAAGAATATGATAAGTGGTTGGAAGAAGAATCAAAGTTTAGCACACTTCCCTTGGCCGAGCGTGGGCAAAAGCTTTTTCAACTGAAAGCTTGTGCCTCTTGCCACAGTGTTGTTGAGGCGAAAAATGGTGTGGGGCCGTATCTCTATGGAAAGTTTGGAGCTAATCAGTCTTGGATGGATGGCAGCGAAGGCTTGGTGGATGAAAACTACCTTCGCGAATCAATTTTGAATCCAAATGCTAAAATTGTGAAGGGCTTTGCCCCGAATGTGATGCCGTCTTTTCAGGGACAGCTCAGCGAAATCGAGTTGAGCGCGATTGTTGAATATATAAAGACTTTAAAAACTAAAAATTAAAGAGGGAAAAATTATGGGAACCGCACACGCAACAAATCATGCTTCAGGTGCAGACTATATCAATCACGAAAAAGGCATATGGTCTTGGTTGTCTACTCTCGATCATAAAAGAATTGGTCTATTGTATTTTGTTACCGTCATGAGTTTTTTCCTGATCGGTGGAATCATGGCTCTGTTGATCCGTTGGGAATTGATGGCGCCAGGAGAACAAGTTTTCAACGAAAGCATGCGCTGGCTTTTTCGAGCTACTGGTGGAGATGCCTATAATCGAGCGATGACTTATCACGGAGCGATCATGGTTTTCATGGTGATCGTCCCTGGTATTCCAGCCATCTTGGGAAATTTCTTTTTGCCGATTATGATTGGTGCAAAGGATGTGGCTTTTCCGCGTTTGAATTTATTGAGCTGGTACATGCTCATGGGCGGAGCGGCTTTGGCTTTTGCGACTTTGTTTACGACGGGAATTGATACAGGATGGACTTTTTATACTCCTTATTCCATTCGTACTGGCGGTGCCACAGTGATGATGGTTCTTGCGGTATTTATCATGGGGATTTCGTCCATTTTGACGGGATTAAACTTTATTGTAACAACCCACAAACTGCGCGCTGAAGGAATGTCGATGTATCGAATTCCACTTTTTGTTTGGTCACTTTATTCAACTGCTATTTTGCAAGTGCTTGCCACACCTATTTTAGGGATCACATTGTTGCTGTTGGTTGCTGAGCGGGTTTTTGGAATTGGGGTTTTTGATCCAAAATTAGGTGGAGACCCAGTCTTGTTTCAGCACTTTTTCTGGTTTTATTCGCATCCAGCGGTTTACATTATGATTCTTCCTGCCATGGGAATTATTTCAGAGTTAATCACTGCTCACTCAAGAAAAACAATTTTTGGTTATACGGCAATTGCATTTTCTTCGATTGGTATTGCGGCAGTATCGTTTTTTGTTTGGGGACATCACATGTTTGTTTCTGGACAATCCGCTACGGCAGGGATTTTATTTTCTTTCATCACGATGTTAGTCGGAGTTCCGACAGCTATCAAAATGTTTAACTGGTTAGCGACTCTATATAAAGGATCCATCCAGTTAAACGCACCTATGCTGTATGCCTTGGGATTTATGTTCTTGTTTGCAATTGGTGGGGTTACAGGAATCATGCTGGCTGTCTTACCCGTGGATGTTCATTTCCATGATACCTATTTTGTCGTAGCGCATTTTCACTACGTGATGGTGGGCGGAACTTTGATGGCGATCATGGGTGGATTTTTTCACTGGTTCCCAAAGATGTTTGGCAAAATGTACAATGAACTGTGGGCTCAGATTTCTTATGTGCTGATTTTTGTCGGATTTAATGTAACGTTCTTTCCACAGTTTATTTTAGGTGCCATGGGCATGCCTCGACGTTACTTCACTTACATTGAACCTTATCACCAGCTTAATACAATTTCGACAGTGGGGTCCTGGTTAATCGGTTTAGGCTTTCTTGTTGGACTTTTTGTCATTTTACATGGATTATTTTTTGGAGAGAAAGCTCCTGCAAATCCATGGGGTGCAAAAACTTTGGAATGGCAGACGTCTTCTCCGCCACCACACACTAACTTTGACGTCGACCCAGTCGTCACAGCGGGGCCATATGAATACCGTTAATTCAACAGGAGCTCATCACGAAGATCACGCTCACCATTTTAAAAGTGCGAACCATCAATATATTTCCAATAAAGAAGGCATTTGGCTTTTTATGGCGACGGAAATTTTGATGTTTGGTGGGCTTTTCGTGGCGTACTCGATTTACCACTCCAAATTTCCTGAAATGTTTGCTCAAGGTGCGAAATTTTTGGATTGGAAATTAGGATTTATCAATACCCTGGTTCTGATCGGATCTTCATTGACTATGGCTCTTGGTATTTATTACTGCCAGCTCAATAACAAAAGTAAAGCGGCCTTGATGTTGTTTCTGACGGTTCTATGCGGTGCAGTCTTTATGGTCATCAAGTACTTTGAATACACTCATAAATTTCATATGGGGATTTATCCTGGAAAATTTTTGGATGTTGTTGCTGTGGGGAATAATGCAGAAGTGCAGCAGATCCTGGGGCAGGGCACTACGATTTTTCAAAACCTTGGATTGTATTTCGGGTTTTATTACTGCATGTCTGGCCTTCATGGAATTCACGTTCTTTTGGGCATGGGTTTAATCACTTGGTGTTTTTTCCGCTGCTTGCGAGGTGATTTTAATTCCAAATATTATACTCCAGTTGAAGGTGTTGGAATTTTTTGGCACATCATCGATTTGATTTGGATCTTTCTTTTTCCGTTACTTTATTTAGTGGGGTAGGCGCATGGGAACACATCAGCATTCAGACAATCAAGAAGTAGGCTTTTTCGATGAAGATTATAATAATATTCATCATGTGACTCCTTTTCCGACTTACATGAAGGTGGCCGTTGCTTTGATCGTTTTGACCTTTCTAACTGTGGGTGCCCATCAGCTAGATTTGGGGGTCTTGAAAGCTCCCGTCGCTTTTCTGATAGCAACCGTGAAAGCAGTCCTGGTCATGGGTTGGTTTATGCATTTGAAATATGAAGGAAAATTAAACCGAGTCATTTTTGGGTCTGGGTTTTTCTTTTTAGTTCTTCTTTTTGTTTTCTGTGTCCTTGATATCGTGACTCGCACTTTTGATATGAGCACTCTGTAGAGCACTCTGTAGAGCAATAAGCTTTTTACGGTTGGGTATTCGACAGGATACCCTGGTATTCTACGTTTTGTGTGGACACTTTCCCAAGGTCTGCGTAAAAAGGCGAACGGAGTGCCCAAGTGAAAAACTTCTTTAATCTGACTAAATTTGGAATTGTTATTTTTGTTGTTCTCTCGGCTATAGCTGGTTACGCAACCTCATTTCAGTCTGAAAGCATTTTTCAAATTCAGCATCTCTTAAAAACCATCATCAGTGTTTATTTTTTGAGTTCCGGCAGCTTGGCTTTGAATCAAGTTCAGGAATATAAGCTCGATCGTTTAATGAAGCGAACTGAAAAGCGTCCCATTGCTTCGGGCCAATTAAAACCTCTTGCTGGATTTATATTAGCCGCTGTTTTTATTATTGCAGGAATTATTGGATTAAACGAACTGTCTCCCTTGGCTGGTAGCCTGGGGGTTCTGACAGTTCTTTTATACAACGGTGTTTACACTTACTATTGGAAACCAAAGTGGGCTTTTGCTGCGGTTCCAGGTGCAATCCCTGGAGCTTTGCCTGTCACTATTGGATATGCTGTGAATTCCCCAGACATTTTTGCAGTGGATTCAGTCTATTTATTTACGATTCTGTTTTTATGGCAAATGCCCCACTTTTGGTGTTTGGCCATTCGTTTTAAAGATGACTATGCCGACGGTTCGGTGCCCACACTCCCTGTCAGCTTGGGTATGAAGAGGACTCTTTATCATACTGGTCTTTATACTTTTCTGTATGCATTCGTTGCCATAGCTTCCCCTTGGTTTGTTCCAGCAAGTTGGTTTTATATTCTATTTGTTGTCCCGATGACTGTATTTATGCTTTTACAGTTTTATCGGTTCTATAAATCCGCGGGTGAACAGAACTGGTTTAAGTTTTTTATGGCAACAAATTTAAGCATTTTAGTCTATTTGTTTATTCCCATCGTGGATAAGTGGAGTTTTGTTTTCTTACCTTCGGTTTAGCTAAGCCATTTTCTTCTTACAATGAAATCAATACTGTCCATTTTATTTGGATTTTGGGACAAATTGACTCTCAAAAAAATGCAGATTGGGTCGTTGTGATGCATTTTTCACGTCAAATATGATTTAAATGCAGGATTGCTTGGACAGCTCTTTGCTTTACCTCCTGGCAAGGCAACAGACAAAAGGTGAATTTGTGAAAAGAGTTTCTCCAGTTATTGAAAAGTACATGTCCTACACTCCACTGAAAATTAATTTTGACTCAACGCTCGATGAAGCCACTGAAGTGATGGCAAAAAATCATATTCGTCATCTTCCGGTGACTAAATCTGGTGATTATCTGGGAATTATTTCTGAACGAGATATTAAAACTGCTTTGAGCATGGCTGGTGCCGATGCAAGACAAATCAAAGTCGGTGATATTTCTGACAACCATCCCTTTGTCACCGGTCCCTCTGCGAAACTTTCTGAAGTGGCCGCTCGCATGGCCAGCGAAAAAATTGGATCTGTCCTTGTTTTAGACAACAAGAAATTGGTTGGAATTTTAACCACGACAGATATCTGTAAGGCCCTTTCTGAAATTTGTGAAGACCAATAAATAAAAGGAGTTTGTATGAAAATGTTTTTGGTAGGTTTTTCAGTTTTATTTCTGGGGATGACGACGGTGCAAACCAGTGTTGCTCAGAATAAAGTACAATTGAAAATGATGAGGGATTACGATTTCGAAGAAGCTATTTTAGATTTGTCAGACGTTTACATTCCAAATGGTTTTGATCAAGATTCCGATGCTTTTGTCGTCGTTTCTGGAGTTTATCCAAACGGTTGTTATCGCTGGAAAGATGCAGAAATTGAACACAAAGGTGAATTCGTTCACAATGTCACTTCTCGAGCTCAAGTGAGCCAAGGAATGTGTATTATGGTTCTTGTTCCTTTCACAAAAGAAATTCGCATCGGTAAATTGAGTTCCGGAAAACATACACTTCGCTTTTTAAGTGGAGACGGAACTTATTTCGAAAAAACCTTGAAAGTTGAATAGTCATGGACTTTGCGATGTTTAAAAAGATGGTGATGATCTTAGTTTTGGGAATAGGTTCAGCAGCGAAAGCGTCAAGCATAGCAACACCTGGAATCCAGAACTTAATTGGTCGATGGCACTTCACAAAAATCATTTATGAAGGACAGGAAATGGAAATGCCAAATCCTGATCTGAAATTGTCGATGACATTTTTTGATAACCAGTCACTTCGTCTTTTTTGGCACCGCGGGAACATGATGGAGTTTTGTGAGAGTTTTTCAACTTGGTCTTTAGAAGAAAAAAATTCTGAAACCAGACTGACTTTGAATACTTTTGCAGTAAATCCAAATAATCAAAGCGACTGTGCAAAGGATCCGGATATGCAGATCGGTACGAAACCCAGCGTTTTAATCTGGGTTGATTCTGGGAGCTTGATGATGTCCATCATGCTTTCAGACCAAAATTTAATTTATGTTTTCGAACAAACACCAAAGGAGTCTTTATGAAAGCTGGTTTATTAAACGCGTCTATTTTGGCAGCTGTTGCTGCGTTGGGTCTTCACACAGCGGTTCAAGCAGAAGAAATTCAACCTCGTGAAGTCACAGCTATTGTGAGCGAAACTTTTGTTCCGAATGGTTTTGACTCAAACACTGATGCTTATGTGGTTGTGAGCGGTTTATTCCCTAACGGATGCTACCGCTGGAAAAGAGCAGATGTTGACCATGTTGCTGCAACGACTCATGAGGTCCGCGTTATTGCAACTGTCAGACCTGGAGTTTGCCCACGAATGTTGATTCCATTTTCTGAAGAAGTTAAACTTGGCACTTTGTCAGCTGGAGCGCATAATATTAAAATCGTCAACGGCGACGGAACATACTTCGAAAAGAAAATGAAAATCGAAGAATAAATTCAATTTAAGGATATCACATGCACAAAGTAGAATTTCGATTAGCCCTTTGTTTTGGTCTTCTTCTGAGTGCATGTACACCCGAGAATAATCATAGCCGAGTAGAAATGCGATGGGACGGTGCTGGAGCAACTCCTGCCCTTCCGAAATCCCTGGACCAGGGTAAAAATACTAAAATTGCTCTGGGCCACGAGACAATTCAGTACCAAGGTCAATTCCTTGAAGATGTCATGATTGAAGGGGCTTACTTCAGATCAATAGCAAAGCAGGGCCAAGTTTCTTTCCTCAATTTTTCTTTATTGGAAAAACTTCCGGACCGCGTAAAGACTCAAAAAAATCAGATGTTGAAAGATCGCGAAAAATCACTTGATAAAATTTTGTCCAAATATTCGTTTATTCCTAAAGAAGCAGTTTCTCACACGACATTGTTTCTCTCGAGATATAATGAAGTGCTTTGGAGAATTGTGTATTCTGATCAATTCTCCCAAAATTATGCAGCTTATTTTGGTAAAAATTTGAAGCTAGTAAAAATTCAAAGACTCAGCTCAAGTATGACAAATTCAGATGTCGTTGGGTCTGTTTTTCCTCTTGGGCCGATGAAAAGTTCTATTCAAACTCTGCCACTAAAAAATATGTTAAGTGAAAAGACTCTTTCAGGTAAAATGGTTCGTATTCAAACCAAATCTCAAAATGCAGCGACATCAGAATCTGGACAATTTGTTTTTGATGCTGAAGATGAACGGCTTACTCAAGTCCAAGTTTATTTTGATATTTCAGAGTCATTTGAGTGGTTTAATAAATCATTTCAGTTTCAATATCCTAGACAGCTCGTTGTTGAGACCTCCATCGGCTATCCACAAAAAACCAGTGCTGCATTTTATTATAATTCAAAAATCAGTCTTGGTGACGGCGATGGGCAGGTTTTTAAAGACATGGCTTTGGATCCGTCGATCACAAAACACGAATCCGTTCATGCTGTGATTGATGCTCTGGGTGGCTTGATCAACGAAGAGGAAACCGCTTCAGTGAATGAAGGTTATGCGGATTATTTTACAGCAGCACAGCTGAATAGCCCAAAAATGGGTGAAGCTTCTTATTTAAAGGGTGATGCTAAACGAAATTTGAATAACAGTTTAAGTTTGTCTGATAAAAATGGCGGAACCTATCACGACTCTTTGATTCTCTCGGGACTACTGTGGGAAATCAGATCGAAAATTAAAGTCCAGACTGCAGATCGTTTTGCTTGGAATATTTTAAGACGTCTTCATCCTTATTCTACTTTCCAAGACTTTGCTGTAGAATTCAAAGCCGAATTGGCTCAATTGGATGCAGAATCTCAAAAAAAGGTAAACGAGGTTTTTGCTCAACGAGGTTGGAACTAGGATTTCGATTTTGAACCCTTCATCTGCTTTCCAGCGCATCAAAATTAAAGTATTGGAAAATTTCTTGAATGTGCTGAGTTATTTTTTCAAAATCAATTCAAAAGTTGTGTAAGGTTCAGAGCTTAAATAGTTCAGTTGCCCCTGATTGGATTCCGCCAGTTTTTGAGAAATAGACAAGCCCATACCTGTTCCGTACATTAATCTTTTTGTAGAAAAAAAAGGCTGAAACATTTTCTTTTGAACATCTTCGGGAATTCCTTTTCCGCTATCGCTGATGCGTAAAGAAATTGTATCTAGATTTTCTTTAAATGTGATTTCCAACCAGCGATCTGGCAGAGTTTGAATGGCATCAATACTATTATTGATTAGGTTCACTAGAATTTGAAATATTTCATGATGGCGACAAGTCACTTTTAAATGTGAACCAACGAGCGGCAGTTCAAATTTAATTCCAAGGTAATGTAATCTTTGTTCTGTGATCTCCATCACTTCTGTCAAAAGCTGTTTCAGCGAGACCTGGATCAAGGGCTCTTCGTTGCCTTGAAAAGCTAAAGTCTTCATGCTTCGAACAATACGTTCAATGCGATTTGCTGTGACTTCGATGGCATCGACAATATGGCGCACTGTGGTTTTATCTAAAACATCGTCATTGAGGTGGCTCTTCAACATTTCGGTTCGACCAAGAATCACTGTTAAGGGATTATTGATTTCATGTGATATTGCTGCTGACATTTCGCCCAATGCTGAAACCCGTGAGGCAGAGGCAATTTGACTTTTCTGTTCTTCGATCAGGGCAAGGGCTTCCTTCAAAGCCGTGATATCTTGTCGAATAGAAAGAAAGTTTTGTGGCTTTTGATTTTGATCTAATAAGGGAACGATGGTCGTTGCGACCCAATAAAGTTGGCCTTGTTTGGTGCGATTACAAAGCTCGCCTCGCCAAACTTTTCCTGCATTGATGGTTTCCCACAGGTTCTTAAAAAATGGCTTAGGATGGGATCTTGAATTCACGATGCGGTGATCCTGGCCAAGCAGTTCTTCTCTGGTGTAACCACTGATACGGCAAAACATATCGTTAACGTAATTGATTTTTCCAAAGGAATCCGTTTGCGCGACGATGGCAGATTGATCCAGTGCATATTTTTGATGTTCTAATTCTGTGCCGAGATCAATATTTTTCATAATCTTTGTGACTCGTACCAAGAAAAAGATTAAGTGTCACTGATGTCTTATGAAGGCCATATTGTTGTTGTTGATGATGATCCACAGTTGAATTCACTGTTAAAAGATTTTTTAACTTCGAAGAAGTACCAAGTTCACGCTTTTATCGAGCCCCTGCAGGCTTTGAAGTTTCTGAATTCAAAAACTCCAGAAAGTGAAGCAATTGATTTGGTGATTTCTGACCTTCGTATGCCAGATGTTGATGGGATTTCTGTTTTGCATAACATCAAATCTTATCGCCCTGACTTACCTGTGATTTTGATGACTGCTCATGCCAGTCTTGAAACAGCGATCGAAGGTTTAAAGCGTGGTGCCTTTGATTATTTAATTAAGCCCTTTGTTTTGAACCAAATTCATATCAGCATCGAGCGGGCTTTGCAGTTTTCCTTTTTGAAAAAAGAAAACAATCAACTAAAAACTTCTTTAGCACATTTGACTATTCCTCATGGTATCGTTGGCAAAAGCCAAGCCATTCGGAATTTAATTGATCAAATCAATACTCTGTCTCAAGTCCCTTCGAATGCAATGATTCAAGGTGAAAGTGGAACGGGTAAAGAGTTGGTCGCTCGCGCAATTCACGATAAAAGTTCCCGGAACAAGGGGCCTTTTGTGGCAGTCAATTGTTCTGCTATTCCAGAAAATTTGTTTGAATCGGAATTTTTTGGACATGTGAAGGGTGCTTTTACGGGTGCCCATGAGAATAGAGCTGGGTTGTTTGAAGAGGCTAACGGAGGAACTCTATTTTTAGATGAAATCGGAGATTTAACTTTATCTGTGCAAGCTAAATTGCTACGTGTTCTTCAAGAAAGAAAAATCAGAGCCGTTGGCAGCAGCAGTCAAAAAGACATTAATGTCCGTATCATCTGTGCCACACACAAAAGACTTGATCAAATGGTCGCAAAAAACGAATTTAGACAGGATCTTTTTTTCCGTTTGGCAGTGATTCCCGTTGAAATTCCTCCATTAAGAGAGCGCAAAGAAGACATTTCTCTGCTTGCTCAGCATTTTCTTGCAAAGTACGCGACCCTTTGCAAATCCCCACTCAAGCAGTTGACCCCGTCTGCAGTTCATTTGCTGACAAGTTATCAATGGCCCGGAAATGTTCGGGAGCTTGAAAATGTCTTAGAGCGTTCATTGGCATTTTGTACCCGAGCCTATTTAGATTCTGCAGACATTAAATATTTACACCTGAACGAAGTTCCACAAAATTTTCCTGCAAGCCCTCTTGGCGAGGAGAAAATACAATCTTTAGATGAAGTTGAAAAAGGTCATATTTTGAGAGCTCTTGAGTTTGCTAAGGGAAAGAAAGAAAAAACATCTCAGCTTCTAGGGATAAGCCGCAGAACACTTTACCGTAAATTACTGCAATACGAACTTGTGAACTATTTGGATGATGCTGAAGGCGAAGGCTGATTCGGTATAATGATTTGAAATGATGAACCATACAGTGGCCGCGAAGAAAAATTCATCTGATATCCAAGTTTTTGAATGTGGTGTCGACAAATCATCAATCCGACTCCGCTGCAAACTTCTTCTTTGAGCTGGCCTTGCAAAATTGATTGAGTACGATTTTGTTCCTCCAAACTCATTCCTTGGCCACTATCGGAAATTGTCAAACTCACAGCATCCCGAGTTTCATGAGCGTGGATCAAAACGATGTGGTTGGCTTGACTGGATTTTGTGACAGACTTGATTGCGTTCATCATCAATTCATATAAAATTTGAAAAACTGATTCTCGATCTGAGGTAATTTTCAAATCGGTGTCAATATCAATTGTGATTTCGATTTTCAAATCACTGAGCGGTCCTTGAAAATGTCTAACAATCTCTGAAACAACTTCATGAATTCCAAAACTGATTTTATCTGGAGTCAGTTTCAGGTTTCGAACGGCTTCGTGTTTTTTCAAATCACCATTTCGAATCAAATTATCCAAATCTTTGACCAGTTCCGCCAATTGCTGACTTTCGTAATTCAGAGAATCATGAATGACACTGTATTTTTCCATTGTTGCTTGTGCCTTCTGCAAGCGAGTTCGAATTCGATGTGCCAATCCAAAAACTAGAAATGTTGAAAATTCGTTACGATCTTTAATAATGTATTCAATAAAATGTTGTGCTGCTCCCATTAGTTCAAATCTCCTTCGGGCTGTATAAAATGAATCTGACGAACGATAGTATGATCGTCAAAATGCAATGAAATGTTTGGTTGGGTCCATTTTGTCGTTACTGATTTTTTCAATCTGACAAAAATTGGAATTTTTAAATCTTGTTGTGGATAAATCATGCGATCCTGCTTTGGGTAAATCAATTCGAAGCGAACAGGATCATTAATTTCAATTTTGAGAAAATGTGGTTTTGTTGAACCATTGATTGTACGCAAGTAAAATTGGTTTTGAATATCTCCAGATGGAAGAACGATGTAAGGCTGTCCCTTTTGCCGGATCAGTTCAATAAAAAAATCTGATTTCTTCCACAGGAAAAAAATGA
Source organism: Pseudobdellovibrionaceae bacterium (assembly GCA_046318875.1). Taxonomy (GTDB): domain Bacteria; phylum Bdellovibrionota; class Bdellovibrionia; order Bdellovibrionales; family Bdellovibrionaceae; genus JBKCTJ01. The sequence continues at coordinate 11,189 of JBKCTJ010000265.1, forward strand.
AAGCTGAAAATAGAACAATCCATAATCCCATAGCAATCATCAAACGGGGTCTAAATAATTTCAGAGGCTTTTGATCTTCGGAACCATAAGTGATCAAATTGGACGGTTTGTTTACTTTTGCCATAATCAAGTTGCATGCATCAATACATGCAGTGCAAGCGATGCATTCCATTTGATTGCCCCTTCGAATATCAATTCCTGTAGGACATGCGTGTAGACACATTCGACAGTCAATGCAATCGCCGGAGCCAGTATCAATGCCCCTGCGCGGTTCACCGCGGGCTGCTTGGTATTGCACTGTTCTGGAGTTTTCATCTACCATCAATGCCTGGAACCGACCATAAGGACACATGATCACGCAAAATTGTTCACGAAACCAACCAAAATTAAAGGCGAATAAACTTGTAAAAAAAAGCACCAATAAAAAATAAGTTAAGTTAGCTGCTGGAGTTCCTTGGGTCATGGAAAGAAGGTCATTTTTTCCAATAAAATATGCTAAAATAGAATGAGCAATCACACTGCTTGCAAAAATGTAC